>CALMQC010000193.1 GCA_937871895.1 uncultured Roseateles sp.
ACGACTTGGAGACCGACAACGGCTTCCTCTACGACAGCGTGCAGTTCGGCCTCAACGGCGCGTCCTACTTCGCGCGGGCGCACTACAAGTTCTGACCGCCTTCAGATCGCCGGCCTGCCAGCCAGCGGCCAGTGGGTTCACTTGAGCTTCTTGGCTTCCTTGCCCTTGGGCATGACGGCGGTGACGGGAGCCACGGGGCGGTCCGAGCCCGCCGCCTTGCTGCTGCCGCTGTCAGAGTCCTTCTTCGGCTTCTTGCTCATCTTGTTGCCGCGTTCGCCTTTGTTGGCCATGGTCGTCTCCGTGGTTGAACAAAGGCGTAACTATGCCTGTGAGAATGCCCGCTCATGGACCATAGCTTCCTCTCGGCGCTCATCCTGTTGCTGCTGGTGCTCGACCCGTTTGGCAGCTTGCCCATCTTCATCCCGTTGATGCGGGCCGTGCCGGCCGAGCGGCGCACGCGGGTGGCGCTGCGCGAGGTGGGCATTGCCTTTGGGGTGCTGTTGGCCTTCATGTTCCTGGGCGAAGGCTTTTTGCGGGTGATGCACCTGTCCGAGCGTTCGCTCGAAGTGGCCGGCGGCGTGATCCTGATGATCATCGCGATGCGCATGATCTTTGGTGGCGGCAGCGACGCGGCCTACGGGCTGGAGGAGGGCCGCGAGCCCGTCATCTTCCCGCTGGCCGTGCCGCTGCTGGCGGGGCCCTCAGCGATGGCTACCGTGCTGCTGCTGGCCTCGCGGCAGCCGGACCGGATCGGCGAGTGGATCGGTGCGCTGTCCGTCGCCATGTTGGTATCCGGCGCCGTGCTGCTGCTGGCCGACCGCATCCGCAATCTGCTGGGCGACTCGGTCGTCACGGCGCTTGAGAAGCTGATGGGTCTGGTGCTCACCGCCATCGCGGTCGAGATGGTGCTGGCGGGGCTGAAGCGCTACTTCGTCGGCGGGCTCTGATTCCGCGATCTGAAATCCTGCTTCCGAATTACGAAACGGTTACATGCTGCGCCGCCGCAAGATTTCTCATCATGGCAACTGTGGTGCCGCAATCCGAAACGTGATGCCTAAGTCGTTGATGTAGAAGCAGAAAAAATTCCTGCTTCGCGCAACACCCAGCCGATCCGGGTGCCGCGCCGAGTCCTAGTCTTGAGGCCAAGGTTTTCGAGCTTTTCGTAAATCAGCCTCAAGGAGTAGGACATGACCGCGACCCCCCGCCTCACCCGTGAACAGCAGATTGCCGCGCTGGAGCGCGACTGGGCCACCAACCCACGTTGGAAGGGCATTCAGCGCGGCTACAGCGCCGCCGACGTGGTCCGCCTGCGTGGCTCGCTGCCCATCGAGCACACCCTGGCCAAGCGCGGTGCCGAGAAGCTCTGGGGCCTCGTCAACAACGAGCCCTTCGTCAACGCCCTGGGCGCGCTGACCGGCAACCAGGCCATGCAGCAGGTCAAGGCCGGCCTCAAGGCCATTTACCTCTCGGGCTGGCAAGTGGCCGGCGACGCGAACAGCAATGGCGAGATGTACCCCGACCAGTCGCTCTACAGCGTGGACTCGGTCCCGAAGGTCGTGCGCAAGATCAACGCCACCTTCAAGCGCGCCGACGAGATCCAGTGGAGCGAGGGCAAGGACGACATTGATTTCTTCGCCCCCATCGTGGCCGATGCCGAGGCCGGCTTTGGCGGCGTGCTCAACGCCTTCGAGCTGATGAAGGCCATGATCGAAGCCGGCGCCGCCGGTGTGCACTTTGAAGACCAACTGGCCAGCGCCAAGAAGTGCGGCCACATGGGCGGCAAGGTGCTGGTGCCGACGCGTGAAGCCGTGGCCAAGCTCGTCGCCGCCCGCCTGGCGGCCGACACCCTGGGCGTGCCGACCGTGCTGGTGGCCCGCACCGATGCCGAAGCTGGCGACCTCGTCACCAGCGACATCGACGACAACGACAAACCCTTCTGCACCGGCGAGCGCACGGTCGAAGGCTTCTACCGCACCCGCAATGGCCTCGACCAAGCCGTCAGCCGTGGCCTGGCCTACGCGCCGTATGCGGACATGGTCTGGTGCGAGACCGGCAAGCCCGACCTCGCCTACGCCCGCGCCTTTGCCGAGGCCATCCACGCCAAGTTCCCCGGCAAGCTGCTGGCCTACAACTGCTCGCCCAGCTTCAACTGGAAGAAGAACCTCGACGACGCCACCATCGCCAAGTTCCAGCGCGAGCTGGGTGCCATGGGCTACAAGTTCCAGTTCATCACCCTGGCCGGCTTCCACAGCCTCAACTACGCGATGTTCAACCTGGCCCACGGCTATGCGCGCAACAACATGAGCGCCTTCGTGGAGCTGCAAGAAGCCGAGTTCGCCGCTGCCGAAAAGGGCTTCACCGCCGTCAAACACCAGCGCGAAGTCGGCACCGGCTACTTCGACGCCGTCACCACCACCATCGAGGCCCAGGCCTCCACCGCCGCCCTCAAGGGCTCGACCGAGGACGAACAGTTCTTCGACAAAAAGGCCGCCTGATCCAGGCAGCCAGTACCAGTCAGAGTGCGCTGCCACCGCAGCGTTTCTCGGGGGAGCCCGCCACCATGGGCTCCCCTTTTTTCTGCGCGCTCCATTCAGGCAGTCTTCAGCCGAATTCATCTACAACGCTGCCATGCGGCAATGAATGCCGCGAAGGAGGCCTTCGATGTGGCGATTCGACCAGCTGATTCCCGCCCCCCTCAAAGCCTGGCATCACGAGCGCAAAGCGCAGGAGCTGCGCGACGAGATGCGTGCCACCTGCCCGCCGGCCGCCCTCGCGGCCGAGGCCATCCCCGAGGCCATCCGCATGGCCTGGGTGCAGGGCGCCGCGCAAGACTGCCCAGGCCTGCGCACCGACCCTGCCGCCTGGGTCATCGCCTCCACCGCGCTGGCGCAGTTCTTCGAGGTCTGCCGGCTGCAGGCCGACGGCCAGCCCTGCGGCTTGCCCTCGCGCGCGGCCGACAGCATCTGGCACGTGGCCCTGGCTGCGCAGCCCACTGCGCTGCAAGACTGGCAGCAACGCCACTTCGGCCGCGTCGTCGAACACCGCCCCGACGCCGAACTCGGCGCCCCCATGGACCAAGCCCTGGCCCGCACCTGGGTCTGGGCCTGCCGCAGCGAAGGCCGCGCGCCGCACAGCAGCGGTGTGCCGTTGCTCTTTGCGGCGGACCGCCGGCTCGCCGCACCGGGCGGGTGGTCTTATGAGTTCGACCCCAAGCGCTGCGCCGTCGGCCATCGCGACCTCAACCCCCAGGGCCGCCCCGTGGGTGCCGTCCACTTCCAGCCCGCGCTCGCCGTCTCGGCCCTGCTGGCGGCGGGGCTGCTCACGGGGCAGGAATCTGCGGCTGCCGAGGGGATGTTGGACGCCATCGCCCGTGAGGCGCTAACCAAGAAGCGCTTCGTCGGTGATGGCAGCGGTGGCGCCACCGGCTCGGATGGCAGCGCTGCGTGCGGTGACGGGGGCAGCAGCGGCGCCTGCGGCGTTGGAGGTGGAGCGTCGTGCGGTGGCGGCGGCGCGCCCTGCGGTGGGGGTGGCGGCTGCGGCGGTGGTGGTTCGTAGATACCGTCTTGAAGGTCGAGCCGCTTCAACGGACGAGACAAGCGCGCACCTGGGCGAGGTGGCGGTCGCTCACGGGGACGAGGTCGCCGCAGCGCAGGGCGAGCTGAGTTTGCCGGCCCTCAGCCGTCAGCAGGCGCTGGGCTTGGTCGATGCGCACGATGGCGCTGCGGTGCACGCGCAGGAACTGCGCTGGGTCGAGGTGCTGTTCCAACCGCTGCATGGGCACGCGATGCAGCACGCAGCGTCCGGCCAGGTGCAGCTGCACGTAGTTGCCCGCGCCCTCGATCCAGTTCACGTCGGCCAGCGCGATGGTCTCGATCATGCCCACGGAGCGCACGGCCACTTGCTCCCAATACGCCGGCTCGGCGGCGGCGTAGCGACGCAGCGACTCGGCATAGGTCGCGCGCTGGCGCAGCGTCAGCATTTGCGTGGCGCGGGCCAGGGCCGCAGCAAGGCGCGCGTCGTCAAAAGGCTTGAGCACATAGTCGAGGGCATGCAGCTCGAAGGCTTCGATGGCGTGCGTGTCGTAGGCCGTGACAAAGATGACCAGTGGCGGCTGCGCGAGGCCCGTGAGCCGGCGCGCCAGCGTGAGCCCCGAGGCGCGCGGCATCTGGATGTCGAGGAAGACGACGTCGATGGGCTGCAAGTCGAGCGCGCGCTCTGCGCTGGCCACGTCGGCGCACTCGGCGGCCACTTGCCAGTCGGGGTGGCCGCGCAAGGCGAGCCGCAGGGCGGTGCGCGCGGGGGCTTCGTCGTCGACGATCAGGGCCGTGATGCTCACGTGAGGCTGGGCGCGTGGGAAGGCAGTTCCAGGCGCACGAGGAAGCTGGCGCCGCCGGACTCAACCTGCAGCGAGGCGGCGTCGCCGTAGAGCAGGCGCAGCCGCCCTTCGGTGTTGCGCAGCCCGAGGCCGGTGCCGGGGTTGGGCGCGGCGTCGTGCACGGCAGGGTTGCTGACCTCGATGGTCAGCCGGTCGCCGTCGCGTGCGCAGCGCAGGGCGATCTCGCTGGCGCCGTGGTGGCGGTCCAGGTCGTGGCGCAGGGCGTTCTCGACCAGCGGTTGCAGCAGCAGCACCGGCAGCTCGCACAGGCGGCTGGCGTCGTCGGCGCCCTCCACGCGCAGGTTCAGCCGGTCGCCGTAGCGCAGGCGCTGCAGCGCCACATAGCGCTCCACGAACTGCAGCTCCTCGTGCAGGCTGACCCAGTCGCGCGAACCCGCCGTCAGCGCGTAGCGCAGCAGTTCACTGAGTTGCTGGATGCCCGCGAGCGCCTGCGCAGGTTCGGCATCACGGATGAGCGCGCCCACGGCGTTGAGCGCGTTGAAGAGGAAGTGCGGTTCGAGCTGGCCGCGCAGCGATTCGAGCCGCTGGTGCTCCAGGGCCAGTTGCAGCTGCAGCACCTCCAACTGGCTGCGGTGCAGCGCCCGCTCCCGCTGCCGTGACTGCCGCCAGGCATGGAAGGCCACCACCGCCACGCAAGTGCCGCTGGCCCAGGCCCATTGCAGGAACAGCTCGAAGCGCGGCGTGGCCAGTGCACGATGCCATGCGGCCGCCAGCGTTGCGTCGCTGCCGGCGGCCGGCAGGTCCAACCAGGCCAGGAACATCAAGGTTGCGGGCAGGAACAACACCAACACCAGGGTGTACCCCGCCAGCAGCACGCGTGGCTCGCCCAGCCATCGCGGGTGGCGCAGCAGCGAGGCAGAGACAGTGATGCTCAGCGCGATGAGCGGCAGGTGCTGTATCAGGCAGGGCAGCAGGATGTCGGCATAGGCCTGCGGGCCGGAGAGGGCCGTTTGGTCTGCATAGGCACCGGCCGCGCCAATGATGCACACCAGCGTCCAGGCCAGCACATGCCGCACCACCAGCAGCAGGCTGGCCAGCGCGACGTGGGCTGCGGTGGAGGGCGCCATGAGGCCGGCAAGTATGGCAGCGCGCTCCGGCGGCGGCCCGGTGCCACGCGGGCGGTTCGTCACGCGGTTCGGGGCTTTCGTCACTCCGCGCACCCGGCAGGCGGCGGTCGTCGCGACGATGGCGGCGTCTGCACTCAACCCACCTGCGATGACGATCACCTTGAACATCAACGGCCAGCCCCGGCGCCTGGTCGCTGCACCCGACACCCCACTGCTGTGGGCCTTGCGTGAGGAACTCAAGCTCACGGGCACCAAGTTCGGTTGCGGCGTGGGCCTGTGCGGTGCCTGCACCGTGCACGTGGACGGCCAGGCGGTGCGCAGCTGCCTGATGCCCGCCCAGGGCGTGGCCGGCCGCAAGGTCGTCACGATCGAAGGCCTTTCGCCCGACCGCAGCCACGCTCTGCAGCGCGCCTGGATCGCGCACCAGGTGCCGCAGTGCGGCTACTGCCAGTCGGGCATGCTGATGGCCGCCGCCGCACTGCTGCGCGAGACGCCGCAGCCGACCGACGCGGAGATTGACGCCGCCATCACCAACCTGTGCCGCTGCGGCACCTACCCCCGCGTGCGTGCGGCCATCCAAGCGGCCGCGCGGGACGCGGCATGAGGGCCGCGCTGACGCGTCGGCAGGTGCTGGCCTCGACGATGGCCGGTGGCGCCTGGCTGCTGGGGGTGCGGCCACCCGAAGCCGTGGCGCGCGAGGACGACCCGCGGTCCTTTGGCCTGTGGCTGCGGCTGGACCGGGCCGGCCGGGCCAGCGTCGGCACCACGGTGACGCAGCTGGGGCAGGGCACGCACACGGCCGTTGCGCAGATCGTGGCCGAGGAGCTGGACCTGCCGCTCGCGGCCGTGACCGTGACGCACGTGCCCGTGGAGCCAGCTTTCGGGCAGAGCATGCCGCCGGGCATCACCACCTTCGGCAGCATGGGCTTCAAGGTCGCGCTGGCCACCGTGGGCCCCGCGGCCGCAGCGGCGCGCGACATGCTGCTGCGCGCCGCCGCCGCGCAGTGGCAGGTGCCGCTGGATGGCTGCCGCATCGAGCAGGGCACGGTGGTGCGGGTGCAGGACGGTGAGCGCCTGCCCTTCGGTGCATTGGTGGACGCGGCCGCGAAGCTCACACCGCCCCTGGCGCCGGCGCTGCGCCCACGCAGCGCGTGGCGTGTGCTGGGCCAGGCGGTGCGGCGGGCTGACATCCCGGCCCGGGTGGACGGCAGTGCACGCTTCGGCATCGACGTGGACCTGCCCGGCATGCTGGTTGCACATGTGCTGCATGCCCCGTCGTTTGGCGCCACGCTGGCGGCTGTGGATGCACGGCCAGCCCGCGCGGTGAAAGGGGTCGTCCAGGTGGTCAAGCTGCCGGCGGCGGTGGCCGTGGTGGCCAGCGGCTACTGGGCGGCGCGCCAGGCTGCACAGCAGCTGCGGCCCGTGTGGCGGGCGGCCCAGGTGCCGGTGCTCGATACCGGCGCGCTGCGCGAGCGCCTGCACGCCGCCGTCTCGGCCGGCGCGGGCCTGGCGTGGCCTGAGCCGACCGAGCAGCAAGCCGACGCCACCACGCAGGCGCTGCAGACCGCGCGGCATGTGGTTGACGCCACCTATGACGTGCCCTTTTTGGCGCATGCGGCGATGGAGCCGCTGAACGCGACCGTGTGGGTGCGCGGCGCCGCTGCCGAGGTGTGGGTGTCCACCCAGAGCCAGACCGACACCCAGCGCGCCGTTGCGCAGGCGCTGGGCCTCGCACCGGCGCAGGTGCGCGTGCATTCGCAGGACGTGGGTGGTGGCTTTGGGCGGCGGTTGGAGCAGGACTTTGCCGTCGAGGCCGCGCAGATCGCGCGGGCCGTGGGCCGGCCGGTCAAGACCATCTGGTCGCGCGAGAACGACATGCGCGCCGGCCACTACCGACCCGCCGTCGCGTCCCGCGTGCGGCTCGCGTTGGACCATGCCTTCATGCCCACCGGCATCAGGCACGACACCGCCGGCCCCTCGCTGCTGCGCCACTCCGGCGTGACGAGCGTTCCGCCGCACAAGGGCTTCGACTGGAGCTACATCATGGGCTGGGTGGACATGGCCTATGCCATCCCGGCCAAGGACACGCGGTGGACCGAGGTCGAGGCCGGCATCCCCTGTGGCTACTGGCGCTCGGTCGGCAACTCGCAGAACTGCTTCTTCCTGGAGCACACGCTGGACCAAGCCGCGCGGCTGGCTGGCATCGAGCCCATCGCTTACCGGCGGCGCCTGCTGGCGGGGCACCCGCGTGCGCTGGCCTTCCTGGACGCGTTCACGCAAGCCGCCGGCTGGTCCAGCCCGCTGGCGCCCGGCCACTTCCGAGGTTTCGGGATGAACAGCAATGGCAAGACCATGTTCAGTGCCCACATCGTGGAGATCGAGGTCGTGCGGCCCGGGGAGTTCCGGCTGGTGCGCATCGATGCCGCCATCGACTGTGGCGTCATCGGCAACCCCGGCCTTGTCGAGGCCCAGCTGATGGGCGGCACGCTGTTCGGCCTGAGCGCCGCGCTGTTCGGTGAGATCACCGTCAAGGGCGGCCAGGTGGAGCAGGGCAACTACGACAGTTACCGCGTGTGTGGCTTGGCCCACACGCCGCCGCTGCACGTGCACCTGCTGCCCAATGGCGACGCGCCCGAAGGCGTGGGCGAGGAAGGCCCGCCTTCCATCGTCCCCGCCCTGGCCAATGCGCTGTTCGCGGCCAGCGGCCAGCCGCTCAGCCGCCTGCCGCTGGCGCATGCCGGCTGGGCCTTGTCGCAGACAGGCTCATAGCAAGCATCGCCAGCGATGGCGGCGGCAGCGCCGTTGCGTTGCCACGGGTCCGATCGTCCGCACAATGGCGGCCTTCTGCACCCGGGGCAAGGCCCCACGCCAGCCTTCATGGCCTTCCACCTCCTCACCCCCCGCATGGCCGGCATCCTGGAGCGCATGCAGCGCGCCAACCGGCCGGCCTATCACCAGTTGACGCTGGAGCAGGCACGGCTGGCATATCGGATGGGGGCGGAGATCCTGGACCTGCCGCGGGCCCCGGTGGCGAGGGTGGAGGACTTTCAGATCCCCACGCCCGCCGCCGCCTTGCCAGCGCGGCTCTATGCCCCGAGCCACGACGCCTTGCCGTTGCTGCTCTACCTGCACGGTGGCGGCTTCACCATTGGCGGCATCGAGACGCATGACAGCCTGTGCCGCCAACTGGCGCTGCGGGCGGGCATTGCGGTGGTGTCGCTGGACTACCGGCTGGCTCCGGAGCATCCCTTCCCCGCAGCGGTGGACGACAGCTGGGCGGCCCTCGCGTGGCTGCGCGAGCACGCCGAGTCGCTGGGCCTCAACGGCAGACGGCTCGCCATCGGTGGCGACAGCGCGGGCGGCACGCTGTCAGCCGTGGCGGCACTGCATGCGCGCGACCAGGGCTGGCCGCTGGCGCTGCAGTTGCTCATCACGCCGGGCACGCTGGCGCATACCAACACCGCGTCGCACAAGCTGTTTGCCAATGGCTTCCTGATCGACGCGGCGACCATCGAGTGGTTCTTCAACCACTACCTGCCCCAAGGCCAACGGCACGACTGGCGCTTTGCGCCGATGGACGCTGAGGACCACGAGGGCCTGGCGCCGGCCTTTGTGCTGCTGGCCGAGTGTGACCCGCTGGTGGACGACGGCCTGGCCTACGCGGACAAGCTGCGCGCGGCGGGCAATGCCGTGGAGCTGGAGCTGGTGCGCGGCGTGACGCACGACTTCATCAAGCTCGGCCGTGCGCTGCCCGAGGCCATCACCGCCCTGGACGCCTGCGCGGTGGCCTTGAGGCGACACTTGCTGGCATGAAACGAAGCGACTTCCGATTTGTCGAGCCCTTGCGTGTGCGCTGGGCCGAGGTCGATGCCCAGGGCATCGTCTTCAATGCCCACTACCTGAGCTACGTGGACACCGCCATGAGCGGCTATTGGCGTGCGCTGGCGCTGCCCTATGCACAGACCATGCAGCTGCTCGGGGGCGACCTCTTTGTGCGCCACGCGGCGCTGGACTACCGGGCGCCGGCGCGCAATGACGACCGGCTCGACGTCGGCCTCAAGGTGCGCGAGTTCGGGCGCAGCTCGATGAAGGTGGACGCCGCCATCTACCGGGGCGACGAGCTGCTGGTGCTGGCCGACATGGTCTATGTGTTTGCCACGCCCGACGGCGCTGAAGCGCAGCCCGTGCCGGACGCGCTGCGCCGCGTGGTGCAGGCCTACGAGGCCGGGCAGCCGGTGGTGGAGGTGGCCGTGGGTGCTTGGGCTGAACTGGGCGAGGCGGCCGGCGCC
Source organism: uncultured Roseateles sp. (assembly GCA_937871895.1). Classification (GTDB taxonomy): domain Bacteria; phylum Pseudomonadota; class Gammaproteobacteria; order Burkholderiales; family Burkholderiaceae_C; genus Pelomonas. Next base: position 9,753 of record CALMQC010000193.1, read on the forward strand.
ATCCGGCGCGAGGTCTTCATCGAGGAGCAGCGCATCCCCGCCGAGCTGGAATGGGACGAGGCCGATGCCCACTGCCTGCACGCCGTGGCGCGCAACGGCTTTGGCATGCCGCTGGCCACCGGCCGGCTGCTGGAGCATGTGCCCGGCGTGGCCAAGGTGGGCCGCATGGCCGTGCTGCGCGCCATGCGCGGCAGCCGCGTGGGCGCCATGGTGCTGGAGACGCTGATGCTCGAAGCGCGCCGCCTCGGCTACCGCGAGGTGCTGCTGCACGCGCAGATCAGCGCCGAGGGCTTCTATCGCCGGGCGGGCTTTGTGCCGCGCGGCGATCGCTTTGACGAGGCCGGCATCCAGCACGTGGAGATGGTGCGCGCGCTCTGACGCCGTTCAGAGTGGCGCTGACACCGTGTCCCGCGCCAAAGGCTGCGGCCCCCAGAGCCGCAGGATCAGCGAGATCAACTCCTGCGCGCGGATGGGCTTGCCCAGGTGGCCGTTCATGCCGGCCTCCAGGCAGGCATTGACGTCCTCGGCCAGCACATTGGCGCTGAGCGCATACACCGGCACCTCGGCATAGCCGGGCAGGGTGCGCAGGCGGCGCGTTGCCTCCAGGCCGTCGATGCCGGGCAGTTGGATGTCCATCAGCACCAGGTCAAAGGCAGCCTGGCTGGCCATGTCCAGGGCCTCCTGTCCGTCAGCGGCCGTGAGCGGCTGCACGCCCGTGAGCACATGGAAAAGCTCCACCGCCACGATGCGGTTGACCTCGTCGTCCTCCACCAGCAGCACGCGCCGCTCGCCGCAGAGCTCGTGCAGTTCGTCGGCATGGGCCTCATCCAGGTCTCCAAGGCCACTGGGCACGTGGGCATCCTGGTCAGTCAGGCCCACCTGCACGTTGCACCAGAAGGTGCTGCCCTGCCCCGGGCTGCTGCGAGCGCCGCATTCGCCGTTCATCGCCCGCGCCAGCTGCCGGCTGATCGCCAGCCCCAGCCCCACGCCGCTGAAGCGCCGCGAGTGCCCTTGCTCCACCTGGTGGAAGGGCACAAAGAGCGAGGGCAGCAGGGTCGGGTCGATGCCGATGCCCGTGTCGGTGACCTCGAAGTGCAGCACCAGTCGCTCGCCCGAGGCCTGGAAGCAGGACACGCCCAGCGCCACGGCGCCCGAGGGCGTGTACTTGACGGCGTTGGTCAGGAAGTTGACGAGGATCTGCTCGATGCGCCGTGCGTCGCCCACCAGCACGGCAGGCACGGTTTCGGCGATCTTGCTGGACAGCGCCAGCGACTTGACCTTGGCCCGGTCGGCCACCATCTCCAGTGCTTGATCCACCAAGCTGCCCACCTTGAAGGGCGCCGGGTGGATGGCCATGCGGCCGGCCTCCATCTTGGAGAGGTCGAGGATGTCGTCAATGATGGCCAGCAGGTGGGTCGAGGCCTCCTCAATGCGGTTGAGCCTGTCCAGCTGCCGGGCTGAAGGGGCTTCCAGCATCAGCAACTGCACCATGCCCAGCACGGCGTTGAGCGGCGTGCGGATCTCGTGGCTCATCTGCGCCAGGAAAGCGCTGCGCGCTTGCAAGGCGGCGTCGGTGCGCCGCTGGTGCTCGGCCTCCACATTGCCCGGCCGCAGGTAGACGACCGAACCCGGCCGCCCGGCCACGGTGATGCCAGCCAGTTCGATGTCGACGTACACGATGGAGCCATCGGCCCGCCGCAGCGGGAAGCGTGCCGCTGAGCCCATCGGGCGCCGCTCGGACGTGAGCGCAAAGCCCTGGCGCAACGCGGCGTGGCGGCCCCGCATCTCCTCGGGCACCAGGTCCTCGACGCTCATGCTGCGCAGCGCGGCCGCGTCGTACTGGGTGATGGTCTCGGCCGCCGGGTTGCAGTTGATGATGCGCCCATCGGGCCCCACCACCAGCTTGGCCAGTGGGCTTGCCCGGAAGACTTCTTCGATCAGCAGGCGCTGCTCCTGGATGCGGGTGATGTCTGTCACCGTGGCCAGAAAGCCCTCCACTTGCCCGTCCACCACATGGGGTGCGTACTCGGCCAGCACATAGCCCACGGCGCCATCGGGCCGCACCAGTTGGCGCTCAAAGCGCTGAGGCTCGCCCGCCAAGGCGCGCTCGATGTAGGGCTGGTTCAGCTTGTAGAGCTCGGGGCCCATCAGCTCGGCCAGCGTGGCGCCCTGCATGCGCTCCTGTGAGCGGCCAAACCAGGCCAGGTAGTGGCGGTTGGCAAAGCGGTTGCGCTGGTGCTTGTCCCAGTACCCCACCATGCCGTTGATGTTGTCGGCCACCATGCGCACAAAGGCGTCGCGGGCCTCCAGGCCCAGTTGCAGCTCCACGGCGTCGTGTGCGTCGGTGCAGGCGCCAAACCATTTGCTCACGCGGCCGGATTCGTCGCGCGTTGCGGCGGCGCGCACGTCAAACCAGCGGTAGGCGCCATCGGCCCGGCGCAGGCGGTAGCGGGTGCGGAAGGGGCCGCGGTGCGTGACGGCGTCGGCCCAGCGCTCCACGGTTGCGGCGCGGTCGTCGGGGTGGACATGCTCCAGCCAGCCTTGGGCCAGCTGGCCGCTCGGTTCGACCCCGGTGTAGGCCACCCACTGCGGGCTCAGGAAGTCACAGGCGCCCGTGCTGTCGCAGGTCCAGAGCAGATTGGGTACGGAGGCAATGATGGCGTCCAGCTGCGACTTGCGTTGCAGCTCGAAGGCGCGGGCCTTGAGTTCGAGCTGGGTGGTGATGTCGAGGTAGGTCAGCACCAGGCCGTCGGCTTGGCCGTCGCCAGCGCGGTAGACGGAGGCGCGGCGCTGCAGCGTGCGTCCGCCCGAGGCGGCCACCTCGGCCAGTCGGGCCTCGCTACCGGCCTGCACCTGAGCCAGGTCTGCAAAGAGCTGGGGGTCGGCCTGCAGCGGCACCAGGTCTTTCAGGTCCCGCCCCAGGTCCACCGGGCGCAACGGGAAGATGGCCGCCGCTGGCGGCGTGAACAGGCGGATGCGGCGCTCGGCGTCGAGAAAGATGATGGCCACGTCGGCCGTGCGCATCAGGTTGTTCAGGTCGTTGGTGGTTTCGCGCAGCTCGGCAATCTTCAGCTCGTGCTCGGCGTGCATCGAGTAGAGCTCCTCGTTCAGTGCCTGCAGCTCCTCGTTGGCGGTTTGCAGCTCCTCGTTGCCGGCCTGCAGCTCTTCATTGCTGGCTTGCAGCTGCTCGTTGGCGCCTTCCAGCTCTTCGATGGTCAGGCGCAACTGGTCGCGTGTGCGCTGCAGCTCGGCCTCCAGCTCGGCAATGTGGCGGGCGGTGGCGCTCTCGGGGTCCAGCACGCTCACGCGCGGGGTTTCTGGGGTTGGCGCGGCCTGCGGCTCCAGGCGCACCAGGTAACAGGTTTGTGGCAGGCGGGAGTCGGCCAGTCGGTCCACCTCGATGCGCAACAACTGGTCGGGCCGCTGGGGGTCGTGGATCGCATCGCCCAGGCGCACCGTGCCGTCGCTGTGCGCCGCGCGCGGCAGCGCCAGCGAGATGGCGGTGCGCAGTGGGCCGCTCAGCAGGTTGTGCAGCGTCGGGCTGAAGCTACCCGCCACCGGCGCCAGCAGCCGGCCGGCATCGCCAAACACATAGATCAGCTCTTCGCTCTGGTTGACCAGGAAGCCACAGGCCACAAAGCGCTTGAGCATCAGCTCGTAGAGCCGCAGCTGGGCCTTGGCGTCCTGTGCGCCCGGCGGCGGCACGCTGGAGACACGCTGCGACGAGAACTGCGGCCGCATGTGCGGCGGCAGCGGCGTGCCCGGCCGCTTGCGGTGCAGGTGCGCGGCTTCGTCCAGGCACTCAAAGACCGCGTCGTCCCGGGCGGGCGACTCGCTGCGCCCCAGGAAGAGCGCACCCCCGTCGCGCAGCGAGATGAAGAAGCTGCCCAGCACGCGGGACTGCGCGGCCGGCCTCAGGTAGATCAGCAGGTTGCGGCAGACCACCAGATGCAGGCGCGGGAAGGCCGCGTCACGTAGCACGTTGTGGGCCGTGAAGACGAGACTGCGCCGCAACTCGTCCGCTACGCGGTGCAGGCCCGAGGGCTGCGGCACAAAGTACTTGGCGCGCCAGGCTGGCGGCAGGCCAGACAGTGCATCGTCGTCATACAGGCCGGCCGCGGCGCGTTGCACCGAGCGCGGGTGCAGGTCCGTCGCGTGCAGGCGCAGGCGCGGCGCCAAGCCGGCCGCTTCAAAGGCCTCGTGCACCAGCATGGCCACGCTGTAGGCCTCTTCGCCGGTGGAGCAGCCACAGCACCAGACACGGTATTCGTCCCCCGGCGGCAGCTCGCGCACGGCGGGCTCGATGACGAGCTGGCGCAGCGCGTCAAAGGCCTCCGCATCGCGCAGGAAGCCTGTCACTCCGATCAGCAGGTCGCTGATCAGCGCGTCGGCCCGGGCCGGGTCGGCGCGCACGCGCTGCGCCAGATCTTGGGGCGAAAGCTCGGCCCCTTCCAGCTGCTTCCAGCGCTCGAAGCGCCGCAGCAGCGTGGCTTCCTTGTAGGCCGCAAAGTCCACGTCAAAGACCTCGCGCAGCGCCTCCAGCAGCGGCGCGTAGGCCTGCATGGCGTTCGGGTCCACGGCGTCGTCCGTGTCTGCCTGGTGGCGGGCCAGCACCTGGGCCAGCGGCAGGCGCTGCCAGTCTTGCAGCACCAGGCCCATGCGTTGCGGCTCCACGGCCAGCTGGGCGTGGCCGGCACTCAGCGCCGCGTGGGGCATGCTGGCAAAGCGCGCACTGGCCGGGCTTTGCGCCAGCACCAGGCCGCCTTGTGCGGCGACGTGGCCAGCGCCCCGGCAGCCGTCTTGCCCACTGCCCGACAGCACGATGGCGGCGGCCGCCTGTTGCCAGCCGGCGAGCGATTCGAAGACATCGTCGATGTTGTGCCGCACCGGCTCGCGGCGGCTCAAGGGGGTCACCACGATGCGGTGGCCCGTGATGCTGGCCGTCAGACCAGGCGCGAGCACATGCACCGTGTCGGCCCGCAAGGATTGGGACTCGTGCAGCGTGACGACGGGCAGCTCGGTCCAGCGCGAAACGATCTCGGCCAGCTCGCTCTTGAAGTCGGCTGCCAGGTGCAGCACCAGCACATAGGCCTCGCCGCTGCTCGGGCGCAAGCCCCGGAAGAACTCGTGCAAGGCCTCAATGCCGCCGGCCGAGGCGCCCACAGCCACCACGCGGACGGGGCGCTGCAGCGCGGCTGCGGCGGCTTGCTGTCTCGGGATCCCTGACGCCATCGCGATGACCTTTCAACTGCTGAGTTCATCGGCCCGTGCTCTGCGGCACCTGGGCTGAAAAACCATGATAGGTCTGGGGTCCTCCGCGCCGGGGGCTAAACCCCTTGGGGCAGCGCGTGAATAGAGGCTTGGCGACAGCTTTGTTCGTGAATTCCTAACGCTGCAGCGCGGCGGTGCGTGTTTGCAGCCAGTCCAAGGCCGCACCGCTCAGGTGTGGCGCCAGGCGCTCGCGCACGGTGGCGTGGTAGCTGTTCAGCCAGTCGCGCTCTTCCAGCGTCAGCAGCTCGGGCGCAATGCAGCGGGTGTCAATGGGGCAGAGCGTCAGGGTCTCAAAGGCCAGCATCTCGCCAAAGGCGCCGTGCTCGGGCGTGTCCTGCAGCACGTTGAGCACCAGGTTCTCGATCCGCACGCCCCATTGGCCGGGCCGGTAGAGCCCGGGCTCGATGGAGGTGATCATGCCGGGCTCCATGGCCATGTGGGCCTCGGGCACGGCCTTGGAGATGCTTTGCGGCCCCTCGTGCACGGCCAGGAAGTAGCCCACGCCGTGGCCGGTGCCGTGGCCGAAGTCGAGGCCGGCCGCCCACAGCGGGGCGCGGGCGATTGCGTCCAGCATGGGGCCCAGCGTGCCGCGCGGGTAGACGGTGCGTGACAGGCCAATGGTGCCTTTCAGCACCAGGGTGTAGTCGCGCTGCTGCGCCGGCGTGACGCTGCCGATGGGCCAGACGCGGGTGATGTCCGTCGTA
>CALMQC010000194.1 GCA_937871895.1 uncultured Roseateles sp.
ACACGTCGGGGATCTGGGCCTTGTAGGTCTGGATCTGGTCGAAGGCCTTCCAGATGTCGGCATGCGTGTCGGCCGGGTTCTTCAGCTCCATCAGCACCAGCGGCAGGCCGTTGACGAAGAGGATGATGTCCGGCCGGCGCGTGTGGTGCGCGCCCTTGATCGTGAATTGGTTGACCGCCCAACATTCGTTGGCGGCCATCTCGCCCCAGTCGATGAGGCGGACGAAGTCGCCGCGGGTCTCGCCGTCCTTCTGGTACTGCACCGGCACGCCACTGACCAGCAGCTTGTGGAAGGCGCGGTTGGCCGAGAGCAGCGCCGGGGTGCCGAGGTCCAGCACCTGCGCAAGCGCATCGTCGCGGGCGCAGGCCGGGATGCCGGGGTTCAGCTTGTTGATCGCTGCGCTGAGCCGGCCGCGCAGCAGCACCTGGCGGTAGTCGCTGCGCTCAGGCGTGGCGCTGTCGGGTGCAATGTCGGCGCCATGGCGGTGGACGTAGCCCAGCTCGGCCAGCCAAGACAGGGTGTCGGTTTCGAGTTGGTCTTCGGTCATCGGGCCTCCCAGCACCGGTCTATTCGTTCTTGCCGTCGGCCGCTATTCGACATGCCAGCCGACCGTTCGCGCACGCGCCCGACAAGCTTGCACGAAGAACTGATCTTGACCCATCCGGCCAGCAACCGGAGCTGCCCGCACCCGAACACCTCGGCTTCGGGGCAGCCAGACCCTCGGGCGCCCCCTGCGAGAGCCGCACCCCCTCCCGCGCCAGGCGAGCTGGCGCCAGGTTGATGTCATGCGGAGGCTCGGTGCGGATTGCGGCCATGCAGGCGTGCTTGAGGCGTTGCTAAATGGGATAGACCGTTGATTTCAATGAATATTTTTGCGCTGTTTAGCACCTGATAAAGGCTTTGCTAAACGCGCCAGCCATCACCGAAGGGTGTAGTACGGGCGGCCGCGTTCCATGTGCTTGTCAAGAAAGCCCTCGTCCTTTTGGCTCCACTTGGTCAGGTAGCGCGAGGCCTCCACCTTGGCCGAGGCTGACTCGCCCAGGCCGAGGAGTTCGCGCAACTGCGCGTTGTGGATGCGTTGGTGGTCCTTCAGAAACTCCCGCACCAACTCTGCATAGCGCACCGGGTTGATCCCCCGCGTGCGGGTGTAGGCGGCTTTGCCCTTGAGCTCGGTCGCGACCCCCTTGGCGAAATGGAAGGTGGCGACCGATGTATGCCCCTTGCGCTCCAGCAAGCTCAGCGGCGGCGAACACAGTGCCTCCAATACCAGGCGAGCGTCATCCCGTGGCAGCTGCAGCACCTGGGCCACCTCGCCGATGTCGATGAAGGTCTGGCCCATCAAGGCGTCCAGCACCAAGAGATGATCCAGGCTCAGTTCAGCGCCTGCGGCGTTCAGACGCGCGGCCAACAGGGCCACGGCATCGTGGGTGGCCCTGTTGAACAGGCGCAGCGTCACGCTGTGGCCGTCGGTCTGATAGGCAGGCCGCCGTTTGCCGTAGACCAGCGCCGAGCGGAAGATGCGCCGCCGCCCAATGCCGGACGACTCCACCAGTCGCAGCTTGACCAGCGCATTGGCCAAAGTGCGATTGCGCGGCACCGCCTCGTGGCGAAGGATGTTGTCCGGCGTGATGCCCGCGACGAAGCCGCCGGGGCTGGTGACCACCAGCTCCTGCGCCGAGTGGCGCACCAGCACTTCACCCGGGTGAAGGTAGTCGCGATGCGTCAGCGCGTTCAGGATGGCTTCACGCACACCTTCCAGCGGGTACTGCGGCACGCGCAGCTTGAACAGCCCCAGCGCGATCTCTCGCTCGGGATTGAGCGGGCCGGTGAACACCTGCTCCATGCGCTCCACGGCCTCCAGCAGGGGCAGGCGATCAATGTCGTTCCGGGCCACCGAGGTCTCGCTGTCGTGCAGCACGTAGTGGAACTGCGCCTGCGGGCAGGTGCGCGCCAGCACCTCGCGGCGGGCGAACAGCAACAAACCCGCATGTGTGACCCGGCCATCGCGCACAGCCTCCAGGCCTTCAAGAAACTCGCGGTCTGGCAGATCCAGCAAGCCCGACGAAGGGGCTTTGCTGCGCAAGACCTGGCGCGCCCGCTCCAGCTGCAGCGGGTCCAGGTCGCTCATGGCCACCCCTTGGGCCGGCGCACCGCTCCAATCCAGCGCGGCACTGCTCACCTGGGCCCGCCGGAAGGCCACGGGGTCCAGCGGCATGCAGTTCTTGCCCACCCGCTGCTTGTACAAACCTGCGGCGGTGCCGTAGGGCTTTTGCGCACCCTCGGGCACGCGCACCACCAGCACTCGCCCGCTGCCCTCGGGCACGGGCAGCTCAAACACCTCGGCCTCGATGCCCGGGCGCGTGGCATCAAAAATGCCCCGCTTGAAGGTGTCCACATCATGGCCCTGCGTGCCCTGGATGGCGGCCGCACGCCCCCTCACCTTGTCGGCCACCCCAAACACCACCACCCCGCCGCCTGCATTGGCAAAGCACACCGCGTACTCGCACGCCACCTTCAGATCCTCTTTGGCGCCCTGCGAGGGCTTGAAGTCCAGATGCTCGCTCTCCAGCGCATCCGCGATGTGCTCATCGAGCTTGGCCAGCAGGGCCAGGATGTCGTCGGCAGCAGGCAAGGCGCTCATGCCAAGGCCTCGTCAGTGAGCGCCTGTGCTTCGGGCAGGCGCAGTTGGCCGGAGATCAGGCGGGGGAGGAGGGTGTCGCGGAGCTTAGAAAGGCTAAGGGCCTGCTCTGTATTGGCGCGGATGCGGCGGTGCAAGGCGCCGGCGATTTCGTCGAATTCCTTCAGCAGGCCCTCGCTCGGCATGGTGACTTTGTAGCTTGAAACGATCGCCTTCGAGATGTTCTGCTGCGCAGCACCGTTCGCCCGACTGTTGAACCAATCACGGCCAAAGTACAACGTCCAGTAGAGGAACCATGTGCCAACCTCAGGCTTGGCAACCATGCCAGTGCATGCCTGATTGAACGTCGCTGCAGTTGTGGTCACTCCGAGCCGGCCAACCGTAGGTGCTGCATAGATCGCCATCAGCACCGCACCTGCTGGAAGGAGCTTGACGGATGAGTGGGTCAATGCAGCCTCGGTGATTTGCTCTGACGATTCCAAGAGAAAGCCGTCATTGAATTCGCCGGTCTTGAACCAAGGAATGCTGCCCTGCTCCCAAAAATCGCTTCTTGAGCGGCTTGGCGTTCCGCCGTTCGTTGTCGTGCTGCAGAGGTCTCCCACCGCAGCGCACCGCCACCCCGTCGGCACCGCCCCCAACTTCGAGTCGTCGAAGCTGTCGGGAAAGAGTGCAGCGGTGGCTTCGTCCATGCCTTCTGGGGCGCGGCCGTCGCGCTTGGCGCGCACGGGGTCGAAGTCCACGAACCAGGACTTGAACAGCGCCTGGGCGATGGCTTCCAGCGTGGCGTTGGTTTCGCGGAGCAGGGTGATGCGGTCGTCTAAGGCCGCCAAAGAGCTGGCAACACCCTTCTGCACCTTCAGCGGGGGCAGATTGACGGTTAGAGACTCCAGCACTGGAATCCGCAGGTTGCTTACTGTGGAACCCGTCCCCTCGTTCCAGCCGATTTGGTGCTGCACGCCGGGGGATTGCAGTGCATACAAGAGAAACTGCCCATCCACCTTGCTCGGGTCTGGCCGGAGCAAGACTTGACGCTGGCCCAGGCAGCACTCCAGACCGGCAGGAATCATGCATACCTCACCCATCGGAGCCTCTCGCGTGATCACGATGTCTCCTTCGGTCGGAGCTGCTCGGCGAATACGGCCGGCGAAGTGCTCTTCGTCTGTGAAGCTGGGGGCAGTTAGATCAAGACGCCCAGCCTTGATGTTTTGATTCCGCAGGACCACCTTGCCGGCGTCGGTCCAAACGGGAGTGGAGTGCGGGCAGTCCACCACCAACAGGCATAGCTCCGACAGGCAGGCGGACGTCCACTCAAAACTCATACCCGAGCCCCCTCAGCTTCGCCCGGATCACCGCATCCAGCTCCACCCCCTTGGCCATCTGCTCGCCCAGTTGCTCTGTCAGGCGCGTCATCTTCTCGGCGAAGGCCTCATCGTCGTTCTCGACTGCCTCAGCGCCCACATAGCGCCCCGGCGTCAGCACATGGCCGTGCTGGGCAATCTCGGCCAACGGCACGCTGCGGCAGAAGCCCGGCACATCGGCGTACTCACCCACCACCTCGCCCGCCGCTGCCTCACCCCGCCACGCGGCCACCGTGCCCGCGATGCGGTCAATCTCTTCATCTGCGAACTCGCACTGCACGCGGCTGATCATGCGGCCCAGTTTGCGCGCGTCGATGAACAGGACCTGGCCCTGGCGCGCCACAGGCTTGCGTTTGGCCAGGAACCACAGGCACGCCGGAATCTGCGTGTTGAAGAACAGCTGCCCCGGCAGGGCCACCATCACCTCCACCACATCGGCGTCCACCATCGCGGCGCGGATCACGCCCTCGTTGTTCTGGCTGGAGCTCATCGAACCATTGGCCAGCACGATGCCGGCGCGGCCGCTGGGCTTCAGGTGGTGCAGCATGTGCTGCAGCCAAGCGTAGTTGGCGTTGCCCTGCGGCGGGTCGCCGTATTGCCAGCGCGGGTCGCCCTCCAGGCTGCCATGCCACCAATCGCTGATGTTGAACGGCGGGTTGGCCAGGATGAAGTCGGCGCGCAGGTCGGGGTGCTGGTTGCGCGTGAAGGTGTCCCCCGGCTCGCGGCCGAGGTTGAAGTCGATTCCGCGAATGGCCAGGTTCATGGCAGCCAGCCGCCAGGTGGTGGGGTTGGCTTCCTGGCCGTAGATGGACACATCGCCCAGCTTGCCGCCGTGGGCCTCGATGAAGCGCTCGCTCTGCACGAACATGCCGCCCGAGCCGCAGCAGGGGTCGTAAACCTGCCCGTGGTGCGGCGCCAGCACGGCGACCAGCGTCTTGACGATGCTGGCCGGCGTGTAGAACTGGCCGCCCCGCTTGCCCTCGGCGCTGGCGAACATGCCCAGGAAGTATTCGTACACCTGGCCCAGCACATCACGGGCGTTGCTGGGGTTCCCGCCAAAGCCGATCGTTGATACCAGGTCCACCAGCTCGCCCAGCTTGCCGTCGGGCAGCTGCGCACGGGCATAGCGCTTGTCCAGGATGCCCTTGAGCTTGGGGTTCTCGGCCTCGATCAGGCTCAGGGCTTCGTCGATCAGCTTGCCGATCTCGGGCCGCTTGGCCTGGGCGCGCAGGGCTTCCCAGCGGGCTGCCTCGGGCACCCAGAACACGTTGACGGCGGTGTAGTAGTCGCGGTCGTCGGCCTCGGCGGCCAGGTCTTCGGGGCTGGCGTCGCCGTAGAAGTATTCATCGGCCGGGTCGGCCAGCCGCGCCACCACCTCGGCCCGGCGCGCGGCGAAGGTGTCGGAGATGTACTTCACGAAGATCAGGCCCAGCACCAAGTGCTTGTATTCGGCCGCGTCCATATTGGCGCGCAGCTTGTCGGCCGTGGCCCAGAGGGTTTTCTTGATGTCGTCGAGCATGAATTCAGGAACCGGTAGCGGAGGCCGACGCCGGGGCGGCGGCCTTGGGTTTGAAGCTGACCCAGTGACCGGAGTTGTTCTCTTGGGCCAGCAGCAGTTCGGGGTAGGCCCGAACCATATCGGACAGCGCGGCGTGGCCATAGGCCTTGGGCGAGAAGCCGGGGTCGGTGCGTTTGAGGTACTGGCCCAGCGCGCCCAGCCCGACCCGGCCGTCAGGTGTATCGGCCGCGAGCAAGCTCACGGCATTGAGAACGGCCTTCGGGCGCTTCTTGGGCGCTGGCTTGGGGGCAGGCGGTGGAGCAGCCTTGGCCGCAGCCGCCGACCCTGCTGGCTCAGCGGGGGGCTCGGGGGGCAGCCATTCGAAGAACTGGTCGCTGGCGTTGCGCAGCGCATCGGGTGTCTTAGCCTCGCCGACTATGTGCACCGTGGCGCCGCGCTCGCGCAGCTTGCGGCAAAGGTAGGCGAAATCGGAGTCGCTGGTGACCAGGCAGAAGGTGTCCGCACGCTGATCGAAAAGGGCTTCGACGGCGTCCAGCGCCAGCGCAATGTCGGCTGTGTTCTTGCCGGCGGCGTACTGGTACTGCAGGCAGGGGGTGAAGGCCAGGCGCACCAGCGCTTCCTGCCACTTGTTGGCCAGGGTGGCGTGATTGCCATAGCCTCGCCGCAGCACCACCCGACCAAACTGGGCGACGACCCGCAGCGCGTACTCAAGAATTTCCGGCGTGGTGTTGTCGCAATCCACCAGGACCGCGACTCTTGAGTCCCGGCCCGAATCTGTGTCAGCCATCGAATTTCCCCCTGCAGCTTGGCAGATGGTATTCGGGCTCAGGGCACAGCTGAAGCAGGCCAGTCACGGCGTTAGGGACACTGCGACTGGGGCCCATGCCCGGCACAGCAGTTGATAGCCTGCCAAGCGCTCGTCACCAGGGCTGCTGCAGCTCGTCTCCTGGTTTGCTGCCGGATTGCTGGCTAGGGCAGCAACAGGCTAGTTGCGTACCGAAGAGGCCTTTGCCTTTGTTCGCTTGGCCGGCCCAGTTGTAGAGCGCCTGTCTTGCTCGTCTTCTTTGAGGTCAATGCCGAGGTAAGCCTCGAGTGCCAGCCTGAGCACATCGGAACGCGAGGGAATGGCGCCGAGCGTTTCTCGAAGCTCAATGCGCTTCTCGTCGATGGCGCTTTCGAGGCGCTCGCTGATGCGGACATTGAGTTGCGTGCGGCTAGGTGCTGACATGGCGGCCGGATTGTAGGTTTCTAGCTTGCTGCGCCGCTACACCACTTGACGTCTAGCGGTATAGCGATACACTAAGCATGTCTAGCACTACGCAACAAAGACAAGGAGCGCATATGACAGAGGAATACCTGACCACTGAGGAACTCGCCGCGAGGATCAAGTACGACGTCCGAACCATCCGCGAAAGGCTGAAGGACAGTGTTTTGCTCGAGGGCGTGCATTACATCCGGCCGTTTGGCGGTCGCAAGATCCTCTTCGTCTGGGGGCAAATCGCCCGCGACATGGGCAAGCCAAGCATCGCAAACGTCGGTATCCCCATGGCCAATGGTGGGGTGCTTCATGGGTAGTGTTCGCACGCTCTCGGGTCGCGGAACTTTGTTCATGGACTTCCGATACCTGGGTAAGAGGTGTCGCGAATACACGGTCCTGCCCGACACCCCCGCCAACCGCAAGCGCCTCGAAAAAGCACTCGCCAAGATCGAAGCCGACATCGCCGCCGGAACCTTCGACTATGGCGTCACGTTTCCCGGCAGTCGGAACGGCCAAGCTGCATCGGTTGGGACATCTGGAACGGCAACGCCACCGACGTCGCCGACATCGTCTGCCGCTGTGACGTCGACCGCTTTCATCGTTACGCCAATGTTCAAGGACTTCGTCTCCATTTGGCTCGCCGAGCACCAGATCGAATGGCGCCGATCCCACATCAAGGTCCTCGACTCCACGTTGGACGGTCATCTGCTTCCAGCATTCGGCGAGCGTCCTGTGTCGAGCATCACCAAGGCCGACGTCCTTGCCTTCCGCGCCAAGCTTGCCGACAAACCCGGCCGCACAGGCGCCAAGTTGAGCAACAAGCGCATCAACAACATCCTCGGGGTGCTCCGCCAGATCATGGCCGA
>CALMQC010000195.1 GCA_937871895.1 uncultured Roseateles sp.
TTGAGTGCCACCAGCTGCCCGGCAGGGTCGCGCGCCTGCAGCAGCCGGTGCACGCCGTTGTCGGCCACCACGGCGGTGACGGTGTAGCCATCGAGCTGCGCCCCCACGCCCAGCAGGCCCGGGACCGGCAGGGTGTGGCTCTGGCCCAGCAGGGCGGCATAGCCGAGGCTGCCCAGGCCCTTGACGTCCATCACCAGGGCGGTGGCGTTGTCATGGCTGCCGGCATCGAGCGCCGCTTGGGCCAGCGCGTCGGCGGCCGCCTGGGCCGACGCCGCCTCGCGCAGCAACCGCGCGATGTCCCGCGTGCGCAGCACGCCGTGGATGCCGTCGCTGGTCAGCAGCAAGCGGTCACCGGTGTGCAGTTCGCCCTGGCTGTGGTCCAGGTGCAGCAGCTCGTCGAGGCCCACGGCGCGCGTGAGGCCCGCAAAGTCGGCGCGCTCCAGGCGGTGGTCCTGCGTGAGCTGCAGGCAGGCACCGTCGCGCAGCAGCCAGGCCCGGCTGTCGCCCACGTGGGCGATGGCATAGCGCCGGCCCTGCAGGGCCACGGCGGTGAGCGTGCACAGGGCCTGGCGGCGCGAGTCGCGCCGGTTGTAGGCCGCGAGCCAGGCGTTCTGCGTGGCCAGCAGGCGCTCCAGCGCCACGCTGGCATCCCAGCTCAATGGCGTGGCATGGAAGTCCGACAGCAGGGCCATCACGGTGGTCTGCGCGGCCATCAGGCCATCGCCGCCGGTGCTGACGCCATCGGCGAGCGCAGCCACCCAGCCACGATCGGCCTCGTGCGCGGCCGCACGCTGCACACCCGCGAAGTCTTCGTTGCGCTCGCGGCGTCCTTGCAGGCTGGCAAGGCCCACGTCGATCTCAAAGCTCATCAGGTGTTCGCACTGTTTTGGGGTGCATTTGACCCGGCCGAGTGCATCTTGCGCCAGCCAAGGGGGCATCGCCTGCGTGTTCAGCAGCGTTTTGCCAGCCTCGTCGCTGGCATGGACATTGCACCGCAAGAACGAGACCACGCCAGGCAGGCCCTGCCCGGCGCTTTCTCGGGCCCGCCATCGAGGGCGGCCCGTCAGCTTCCTTCCCGGCCCCTCTCCAGGACGCCCCGTTGCCGTTTGGCCCCGCGCCAGACGGACGCGGGGCGTCGTGCTTTTTTGGGGCCGGCCCTGCCCCTGATCCCAACCGCTTTGCGGGAGTGCTCCATGGCCTACCTAGTCCCCAATGAATTCGTGACCAAGATGATCGACGCCGGTGAGGCCAAGATCTTCATGTCCACGCGCGACACCGTGATCCGCGCCTACATGGCCGGTGCCATCCTGGCGCTGGCCGCCGCCTTTGCGGTGACCATCAATGTGCAAACCGGCAACCCGCTCGTTGGCGCCCTGCTCTTCCCGGTGGGCTTTTGCATGCTCTACCTGCTGGGCTTTGACCTGCTGACCGGCGTCTTCACGCTGTGCCCGCTGGCGGTGCTGGACCGCCGGCC
>CALMQC010000196.1 GCA_937871895.1 uncultured Roseateles sp.
GTCCGGTTCAACGAGGTGGACTTTGGCCAAGGCGCGCAAAAGTCCATTCAGGTGCGCGCCAAGTCGGGCGCTGGCAGCGTGCTGGAGATTCGCCTAGGCAGCGCTGAGGGCCCCTTGCTCGGCCGCGTGAAGGTGGACAAGACCGCCGACTGGAAACTCTCCAGCGCAGCGGCCCAACATCTGCCGAAGGGTGTGCACGACATCGTCGTCACGCAGACCGGCGGCAAGGCCGTCGAGGTGGATTGGGTGAGCTTCCAGTAGTTTGGGCGGTGCGCGGCCAAGCGCAGCCACACGCTCGGCGTTGGCCTGCAAGCCCGGCCCGAGCCGGGCGAGTCTTGATCAATGCTGCGGCCGGCTGGTCCTTCGGCGCAGCAGCGGCAGGCAGGCCAGGCCCAAGGCCCACAGCGCGAGGCTGCCAGGCTCGGGCACTGCGGCGATGGGCGCGCGCGAGAAGCTGACGGTCACGTGCAGGTCGGCTCGGCCATGGCCGCTGGCGCTGCCGTACTCGCGCAGGCCGAGCGCGCCCATGATGCCGGTCTGCAGCGTGGTCGCGTCCCAGTAGTCTGCGGCGGTCAGTACGCCCTCAAAGCTGCCACTGCTGTTGGGGCTTGGCCCGTACCAGTTGCCCCAGCCCCAGGCACTCGGGCGGCCCATGCCCACCTGCAGCCAGGGCGGATCGCCGTCGACGCTGAAGCCCTCTGACACTGAGAGTGACCAGTCAAGCCGCCAGTAGATGGGCGGTTGGCCTGGGCCGCCAGCGCTGAAGCGTGTCAAGGCGCTGAACTGGGTGACGGGGTTCATCGCCATGTTGTCGTTGTTGTTGGCCAGCACGGCCCAGAGGTGCAGGTGGCTCGTCGCGACGACGCTGCCTGCTGCGTCCAAGTCGAGCACCGGCGCGGCGGTGAAACTGCCGCCCGCCCCGGTCGCCTCCAAGGGATGCATGTAGGACCAGCTCATCGTGCTGCCCTGGAGGTAAATGCTGGAGCAATCACCCGCGCAGCTCGTGGTGCCGGCCGCGCCGCTCCAGGTCATCGCCGTGCCTGCGGCCCCGTTGGTGTACCAGGTGCCGGCGCTGTAGTCGTTGCCGACTCTGGCTCGGGCGTAGTTCGGCACGCCAGCCACTTCCCAGGCTTGTGCCTGGCCTTGGGCGCTCGCGGCGGTGGGGATCAAGCTAGCGGAAAGCAAGGCCAGCGCAAGCAGGGGCAGTCGGGCGAGTGTCACGATGAGCTCCGTGGGTGTGGATGCTGCGGTAAGCGCGAATCGCGGGGCGGAGAGCTCAGTGTGGTGCCCCCCTTGTTCGCGGGGGGCGGGGTGGCAGAGCGCTTCGGCCGGGGCTTGCGTGGCAGCCGTTGCAAACTCCCGGGCTCACCCGCTTCGAGATGGCCCCCGCATGCCCGCTCCGCTGATGACGTCCGTGCCCTTGCTGCTCGATACCCCGCG
>CALMQC010000197.1 GCA_937871895.1 uncultured Roseateles sp.
GGCGGCAACGGCTTCGGCCTGTTGCACGAACTGCAGGTGCTGGATCAGGCTCTGGCAGATGCGCGGGAAGTCGCTCTCGCGGTACAGGCGCGCGCTGCGGTCGCGGTGGGCCTGGAAGCCCAGCTCGCCCAGGAAGTCGGCCGTCACCGTAAAGCCAAGGCGCTCGCAGAGCTTGCCGAGCGGCAGGGTGGCGGGCTCGTCCTTCGGCAGCGTGACAGCTGGCGCGGTTTGCGGAGCGACTGCCGGCGCTGGCGTGACAGTTGGGGCTGGTGGCGGAACAGCAACAGCCTGCAGCGCGGCCTGCGCCGCTGCGGCGGCCTGGGCTTCGCGCTGGGCCTGCGCGGCAGCTTCGCGGCGCGCGGCTTCAGCGGCTGCCCGCTCTTGCGCTGCGCGCTGCTCGGCCTCGTGCTGCGCCAGCCGTCCCTGCACCAGCGCCGAGAAGTCCTCGGCCGTCTTGAGTGCCAGCGCTGCAAGGTCAGGGAACAGGCTCGCGCGGTCGGCCGCCAGCAAGTTGAAGGCGTCCAGGTTGGCGCGCACGCGCAGCGCGGTCTGCGTGGCCTCGGCCTTGGCGTTCGCCAGCAGCGCGGCCACGGTGTCGCGGATGGCGTCCACGCTGCGCTTGCCCTTGATGGCGCCCGCGAAGTCGGCTCCCGGGACCGGCACGGCGGCCGGCTTTGGCAGCGTGGCGTTCAGGTCGGCGACGTGCTGGCACAGCGCGGTGCGCGCACCCATCACGATCTCGGTGCGGATGGCGTCCTTCTGGGCCGTCACCAGCTTGTCCAGCTCCAAGCGCTTGCGCTTGACCTCGGCCTTCACGTCCTCGACGGTGCGGCGCAGGGCGTCGATGCTGGCGGTCTGCGCCAGCGCGCCCTCCCATGCGGCGTCCAGTTTCTCCTCGACGCCCTTGCACCACTTCACGGTGGCCTCGGCGTCGGCGAAGTCCTGGTCGGTCTGCAGGTTGGTGTTGATGGCGCCGATGACCTGAAGCGCGTGGTCGCGGAAGGCGTCCAGATTGGTGGCCAGCACGCTGCCCGTGACCTCGATGCGCAGCGCGGGCAGCGTCTCTGGCGTGGCACCGATGGGCTTCACCGTGGCGGCGGCCGGCACATGCGCGGCCAGGTCGCGCTCGAACTGCGCCCAGCCCTGCAGGATGGTGGCGCGCAGCTCGGCGTCGGGCTCGTACCAGCAGTGGCGCTCCTCGATCAGCGCGCCCTCGGCATCCCACTGGCTGGCCATGAACAGCACGCGCTCGGCGCCGCTGACGTGGAGCTGGTGCTCCATCTGGGCGCGGTAGTGCAGGGGCAGCGGTTCGACCATCAGCTGGTCGCCCTGCGGCAGGACCACGCGCAGATCGGCATTCAGGGCCTTGTGCTCGAAGGCCTGCGTGCCGTCCATGGTCAGGCCGTCGAAGCTGGCGCTGTAGCGGCCCAGGGTGCCCACGCTGGGGAACAGCTCCTCGCCGAGGATCTGCTCGGCCAGCGGCCGGGCCAGCGCCTCGGCGCGGTGGCCCATCTCGAAACGCATGTGCGTGGCGGTGTCCACCTCGGGCACGATGCCGCTGGCCATCTCGTCCAGCAGCTGCGTGCGGGTCTTGTAGGGCGAGCAGCCCAGCATGGCCGGGGCGTCGGATGCGTTGAAGTGGCGGGCTCGGTGCGCCTTCCACTCGGCGGTGCCCTGCTGCAGTTGAACGATGTTCACGGCTGAACCTCCTCGGCAGGCTCCACCGGCTCACCCGTGGGCGGCGGCGGGGCTTGCAGGGCCATGGCGGCGTCGAAGATGGCGGCCACTTGGTCGTCGGTCAGCGCGCCCTTGGTGCGGATGGTGGCGATCACCTCGTCGGCGGTCTTCTTGCCGCTGGCGATGAGCTTGGCCCAGGCCGGCAGGTTCTTCTCGAACTGGTCGGCGGGGTAGGCGGGCGGCGCGGCGGGCTCAGTGGGCTCAGCGGCCGGCGGACGCACCACGTCGGCAGCGCCCATGTGGCGCTCGGTCGGCGGCGGGATGTCCTGCGCCTCCTCGGCCATAGCCATGCCGCGCAGCACGTCGGGGAACACGTCGCGCAGCGCGAAGGCGCGGGCGCGCAGCTGGCGCATGCGCTTGGGGTACTGGGTCCAGGGGCCCTGCTTGCCCGACAGGCCTGCGGCCTTGGCGTCGTCGATGCTGAATGCGCGCGACTGCTCGGGCTCGCCGCGGCGCTTGACGCGGCACACGGCCTGCCTGCCGTCGTCCTCCTCGATGACGAACTCGCACAGCGGGCTGCTGCGCACCAGGGCGAGGAGCGCGTCGCCCCACATGGCGGGGCGGCCGTTGATGACGGCGATGCTCTGCACGGACTGCAGGGGCTTGAGGCCCAGCTCAGAGCCCCATTGCATGGCCACAAAGCAGTTGCCGGGCTTGCGCTGGAAGTCCTTCGGCACCAGGTCGCTGTCGGCGAGGTACTTGGCGAACTCCTGCGCCTGCTCGAAGGTGCGCGGGGAAAGGTCCAGCGTGGCGAGGCTGGATTGCTCGGTGGTGGTGAGTGCGTTCATGGGATCCTCAGTGGGGTGCCCGCGTCCAGCCGCGCGGGCAGCGGCTTGTTTTCAGAGCGGGTAGGGCACCCAGCAGGCCAGCACCAGGCCGGCGATGAATCCGATGCCGCCCAGCACCTCCAACCAGTCGATTTCCCGTCCGGGGTCCGGCACGTCGTCCAGGTAGCTGCCCAGCTCGGTGCAGCTGCTGGCCACCCAGCCGGTCGGCACTGGCATGGCAAGCCCACAGGTGCAGGGCTCGCGCCCGTTGCGGCAGGCGCCGGTGCAGAGGCACTGCGCGTCGTCGGCGATAACGCGCGCCAGCGTGGCGGTGTGCTCGGTGTGGGCGTTCATGCCGCCTCCTCGTACTGCTCAGCCAGCCGGTCGTAGTGCGCGCCTTCTTCCTGCTCGGCCTGCGCGGCCAGGATCTCCGCGGCGCGGCCCTTGACCCACTCGCGGGTCTGGTGGTGGGCGCGGAACTGCTCGCGCAGCAGGTGCAAGCAGTAGCCGGCCTTGTCGCTGTCGTTGAAGGCCAGCGCCAGCAACTCGGACGGGGTGCACTCCTCGCCCAGGTCGATGCGCTCGCGCACGCTGCCCAGGTCGGCCGGGCCGGTGTGCTCCACGATGGCGAAGTTGTTGAGCCACCAGGCCAGCTGGTAGCCGTCGCGGTCCGCTTCGTGCTCGGCGGCCTCCAGGGCCTCGTCCTCGGTCAGGAGGTCGTCGCCGCCTTCTTCCTCGCGCGCCAGCCAGGCGGCCTCGAAGCTGCGTTCGGCTTGCGCGAATTGCTGGTGGTTCATCTGCTGCCCCGTTGCGTGTTGCGTTGGGGTGCAGCGTAGCAAACAACTTTGCCTAACGCAAGGAACTTTGCGTTTTTGGGCGCCCTAGTGTTTGCCCTTGGTGTGTTTGTTTGTGCGACACAATTTCACCTCGGCCCGCGTTTTCTCGCGGTGCTCATCGGTGCGCAGCCATTGCAGATTGGCCAGTTCGTCTCGGCCGCCGCAGACAAGCGCATGGCGGTGGTCGATCTGCCAGCCGGGGCATGCGCCGGTCTTCTTGCCGGTGGCGGGGCAGAGAGGCGTTGCTCACAACGCCAGGCCGAAACGATTTCGCCAATGCTGGTCAAGCAAAACATTTTGCCCGCCTTGCAAGCAAAGAAGATTGCATGTAGAGTGCAAAGAACTTTGCTAGACAGGTGTGCGAATGAACCCGAAAGAGGCGCTGGAGCGCGCAATTGAGACGGCAGGGTCGCAGACGGCCTTCGCAGCCGCGATCGGCCCTGACATCAAGACTGGCCACGTGTATCACTGGCTCAAGTCTGGCCGGTTGCCGATTGAGCATTGCCCGATCGTTGAAGCCGCGTTCGGCGTGCCCTGTGAACAGCTGCGTCCCGACTTTCGCTGGGAGTTGGTCCGGCAAGCAGGACAGCCAGCGGCGCCCAGCGCGGCTGCTGCCCATGGCTGACGGGTCGCAGGTGCAGTCCATGCCCTTCATCGTGCTCCCGCATTGGGAGGAACCCCAACCCCACAGTTTGAAGCCGGCGCCGTCGCTGGCCAGCGTGACCGGGGACACCGTGCAGCAGATCCGCGAGGCACTGCGCTTGGTCAGCAAGGACGCGGCGCAATGAGTTACCCCCCAGCCACTTACGGGCCGCCGGCCGGTCTGACAGCTCAGGTCTACGAAACGATCGAGCGACATGGAGATGCGGGCTGCAGCATGTCGCAGCTCGTCGAAGCCACCGGACAGCCGGAGCTACGGCTGCTCGGCCTGCTGCACAACTTGCGCGGACGTCAGGGTCGCCGGGTGTTGGTCTACAGCTTGCCGGTGTTCGGTCGCGTGTCGCGCTACTTCGTGGTCGAGGTGCCGATCGAGCACGCGCAGGACGTGGTGCAGCGCGAAGGCGAGCGGCTGCGCATCGCGGGCAGGGAGGCCTCTAGACGGGCTGAACTGGAGCGCAAGGCGCGGCACCGCGAGAAGGTGCGGGCGATGAAGGCCGAGGCGAAGGCCGCTGCGGCAGCCGAGAGGGTGCGGCTGCGCGAGCTGGCCGAAGCTGCCGCCGCTGTGCGCCGAATCGACGCGCGAAACGATCCCGGCCAGCGCACCAGGTCGATGGTTCAACTCAAGCGCGGTGAGCATGCACTCAGCAATGCCCTGGCCAAGAAGATCAAGGCCGATGGAACCCGAGGCCCAGCACCGGCCGAGAAGCCCGCGCCGACCATCACCTGGCCCGAGCACATCACGGTGCACCGCGCGCCCCGCACGCCGGGCCGCTGGGAGCTGCAGAGCGTCCAGCCGATGTTCGCGGCGCTGCCGCTCGGGCAGTACCTGGAGACGGCGCCATGAAGTGCGCCATCAACATCGGCGGCGCTCGCCGCACGGCCCGTGTGCTGCTGAGCTTGCAGCGAGTGACGAGCGAGCAGCAGCGCTGGCAGGCCTACGAGGCGGCAAAGCACCTCTGGGAGCAGCAGCACCCAGCCGCGTCGAGCCAAGAGCATGAGGACGCCATGCGCGAGCTAGCGCGGAGGGTCGGGGTTTGAACTTCTTCAAGCTGTATATCGGCGACTACCAGCGCGACACGGCGCACCTGAGCGTGACCGAGCACGGGGCGTACTTGCTCATGCTGCAGCACTACTACGCGACTGAGAAGCCGCTGCCCACCGGCAAGGCCTTGCATCGCATGCTGCGCGCGCAGGACAAGGCGGAGCGGGAGGCCATTGATGCTGTTGTCGTCCAGTTCTGGACGGTGACCGATGCCGGGCTCGTGAACGGTCGGGCCGACGCTGAGATCACGAAAGCAGGGGCGCAAGCCGAAACGAATCGGGCCATCGCTCAGGCACGAGAAGAGCGACGAAAGGCCGCACGCGAGCAGCACGAGCAGAGCACGAATCGTGCAACGAACGATCAACCTAACCATAGCCAGACACCAGACTCTCCTAAGGGGGATAAACCCCCTCAGGAGAGACCGCGCCGCGCTTCGCGGCTGCCTGCCGACTGGGCCCTGCCGGCCGATTGGCGGGACTGGGCGAAGCGTGAACGGCCGGACCTGGACCCGGCGAGGGTTGCCGACCGCTTCCGCGACTTCTGGGTCGCTAAGGCGGGCCGCGATGGCGCGAAGCTCGACTGGGCCGCGACGTGGCGCAACTGGGTGCGAGCCGAGGCAGGGACTGCTGGCCGCGGCAGCGGGCAGAGCGCGGTGCAAAGCGACGTGTGGGCGACCGCCGTATGACCGCTTCGACGAAAACCCGCTGCATGCTGGGGCACGAGCCGCTGCTGGCGTTGCGCCGTAAGGGCCGCAAGCCCGTGGCCGGTGTGCTGATCGACGCCGGGAGCCTGGGGCCATGGCTGGGCAATCCGGGGCGCAAGAACGCCGATCGATCGATGGCGCACGTGTGGCTGTACCCCAAACAGCGGGCCGAGGCGATGGACCTGCGGTTCGCCCATCGGCTGCCGGTGCTCTTGGCAGTCGAGGCGTGGATCGACAAGGGTGCGGTCAGGACATTGGTGCAGAGCGTCCTGGCCGTCGAGCCTGCATCTCTGACGCTGCTGCGCTTAGGTCCGGACATGGCCGCTGCTGACCCATGGGTGTCCCCCCTTGCCCCCATCGATGCCTTCGACGTGCAGCCGGACGGAAAGCCCGTGCGCTGCTGTGAGCAAACCGCCTACCAAAGGGCCATCTCGTGAACGTCTTTGCCCCCGACGATGTGGACTTCGCCGCCTACGAGTGGCAGACCGATTGCAAAGCCAAATTGCGCACCGCTGCGAGCTACGCCGAGCAGCTGGCCGCCGCCATAGAGCCCAAGGCCAAGGAGGTAGCGCCCGGGGTGTTCAGCCTGAAGTTACGGAACCTGCTGCGCTTCCGCGATGGCGAGGTGACCGCCTGGGCCGGCTACTCTGGGCACCGCAAGTCGATGCTGACCGGCCAGATTGGGCTTGAGCTGTCGATGCAGAAGCTGCCGACGGCTGTCATCAGCCTGGAGATGCCGCCGGCCGACACGCTGGCCCGAATGCTGCGCCAGCACGCAGGAACGGACAAAGCTCGCGACTTGGCGCGCTTCTTCGACGCCACGCATAGCATGTGGCTGTTCGATCATGTTGGCCGGCTGACGCCGCACCAGACGCTGGCCGTGTGCCGCTACTTCGCCGAGCAGCACGGCGGACGGCAGGTGTTCATCGACAGCTTCATGATGGTCGTCAGCAGCGAGGAGAAGCTGGACGAGCAGAAGCAGTTCGCCACTGACTTGGTGCGCATGGCCCAGGAAACAGGGCTGCACGTGCATCTCGTGTGCCACTGCCGCAAGCCGCAGAGCGGACTCGAGGACAAGCCACCCGGGAAGCACGATCTGCGGGGCACGAGCGCCATCACGGACCAGGCGCACAACGTGGTGACGGTGTGGGCGAACAAGGAAAAGGAGCGCCGGCTGCAGGAGAACGAGCACGACCCGATCCGGGACGAGCCCGATGCGGCGGTGACGGTGTGCAAGCAGCGCAACGGCCAGTTCGAGGGGCGCATCAAGCTCTGGTTCGACAAGGCTTCGATGCGGTTCACGGACACGCTGGCGGCGGAGGTTGAGCCATGGTGACGCGCGCGCGCATTTCCGAGGGCTGCACCGGCAACTGCAACCAAGGCCGCAACTGCACATGCCGGCCCGAGCGCCGGATTCGATTCGACCATCGCCTGCTGCTGATCGTGCTGGCCTGCGTTTACCTGCCGCTGCTGGTGGTGCTGCTGTGGGCAACGGTGGAGCGGACATGATGGCCGGCTGCACATCCGTGGCGTTCACGGTCCCAGGCCAGCCGCAGGGCAAGGGCCGGCCTCGCGTGGGGCGCGTCG
>CALMQC010000198.1 GCA_937871895.1 uncultured Roseateles sp.
GAAAGCAGGGGGCTCATTCCAGACCTCGCAGCTTGGGGTCGAGCGCATCACGCAACGCGTCGGTGAAGAGGGCAAACGCCGTGACGAACACGGCCATGCAGACGGTCACCGCCGTGAGCTGCCACCAGTGGCCGAGGATCAGCTCGTTCTGGGCTTCGGCCAGCATGGTGCCCCAGGAGACCTGGTCCACGCTGACGCCGAGGCCGAGGTAGGACAGGATGACCTCGCTCTTGATGAAGCTCACCACATGCAGCGAGAGCTGCACCAGGGCCACGTGCGAGACATTGGGCAGGATGTGCTTGAAGATGCGCGAGCCGGTGGAGGCGCCGATGGCCTCGGCGCTGCGCACGTACTCGCGCGAGCGGTGTTTGATGAACTCGGCGCGGATCAGGCGGTAGATGCCGGTCCAGCCCGTGAAGGCCAGGATCAGCACGACCGAGGTGACGCCGCGCGGGAAGATGGCCGCGAAGGTGAAGAGCAGCAGGATGGTGGGGATGGCCGTGAAGACGTTGTAGACCCACTCCAGCAGGTCGCCGAGCTTGCCGCCAAAGAAGCCCGAGAGTGCGCCCAGCAAGGTGCCGATCAAGGTGGCCACCACGGCGGCGGCCAGGCCCACCACCACCGAGACCTCGGCGCCCTTGATGACCTTGGCCAGCACGTCGCGGCCCAGCCGGTCGCCGCCCAAGGGCAGGGTGGGCTGGCGAACGGCGTCTTCGGTCTTGAACTTGGCCGCCGCAGCAGCCCACTCGGCGTAGCGCGGCGCCAGGGGGTCGATGTCGCTCAGATCGACGGCCGGGCCCTTGGGTTCGATGATGGCGCCCACGTCCTCGGCTGGCCTGGGGCCGACGAAGCTGGGCGGCGCATCGGGCACGCCGACCTCGCGCTGCCAATCGGCGGCGATGAGGTCCAGTGCCGCAGCCAGCACCAGCACCAGGAAGGCGGCCACGATGGCCATGCAGGTCATGCCCACGCGGTCGGCGCGCAGGCGCTTCCAGGCGGCAGCCCAGACGCCGCCCGAAGAGGTTTGGGCGGGCGCGCTCATTTGAAAACCACCCGCGGGTCAACAAGTTTGTAGAGCAGGTCCACGATCAGGTTGACCGTCATGGTCAGCGCGGCCAGGTAGATGGCGAAGGCCTGGATCACCGGGTAGTCGCCCCGGTTCACCGCCAGCAGGATCTCGCGGCCGAGGCCGGGGATGGAGAAGAACACTTCGATCAGGAAGGAGCCCACGAAGACCCCCGGCAGCAGCACGGCCACATTGGTGAGGATGGGGATCAGGGCATTGCGCAGCACGTGCTTGAGCAGCACGGTGCGCTCGGAGAGGCCCTTGGCGCGCGCGGTGCGCACGTAGTCGTGGCCCAGCTCGTCCAGGAAAAAGCTGCGGTACAGCCGCAACTGCGGCGCCAGGCCCACGGCCACCACCACGAGGATGGGCAGCGGCGCGTAGGTGGTGAGGTTGACCCAGAAGCTCTTGGTCCAGCCCTGCACCGGGAACCAGCCCAGCCGGAAGGCGAACAGGTACTGCGCCAGGATCACGTAGACCAGCAGCGAGATCGACACCGCCACCGTGGTGCAGACCATCACCGCCCGGTCCGTCAGGCTGCCGCGCACGGTGGCCACGGCCATCGCAAAGGGGATGGCCAGCAGCACTTCCAGGATCAGGATGGGCACGGTCACCGTTAGCGTGGCCGGCATGCGGCTCGCAAAGAGCGCGCTCACCGGCTCCTGCGTGGCCCAGCTCTTGCCCCAGTCGAAGGTGACGATCTGCTTCAGGAAGATCAGCAACTGCTCCCAGACCGGCTTGTCCAGGCCCAGTTGCTGGCGGATCGAGGCGATCTGCTCCGGCGTCGCGTTCATGCCCCCGAGGATGATGGACGGGTCGCTGCCGAAGTATTTGAAGAGGAAGAACACCAGCAGCACGACCCCCAGCAGGGTGGGGATCATTTGCCACAGGCGCCGGATCACATAGGCCGCCATCTGCGGACCTCCGAACGGAAACCAAAGCCGGCGCGCAGTCTATCCGCGCCGCGAACTTAGACTTCGCGCTTTATTGGAGTTCCCGGTCCAGTCCCTCATGAAGTTCCTTGCCCCCCTGCTAGCGGGTTTGCTGGCGGCCGCGCTGGCAGCGCCCGCCGCCCATGCCGAGAAGGTGCTGCGCTACGCGCTGCGCTCGGCCGAAACCGGCTTTGACCCGGCCCAGATCTCCGACCTCTACTCCAAGACCATCACGGCCGCCATGATCGAAGGCCTGCTGGAGTACGACTTCTCGGCCCGGCCCTACCGCCTGCGCCCCAATACCGCCGCCGCCCTGCCCGAGATGAGCGCAGACGCGCGCACCTTCACCCTCAAGGTCAAGCCCGGCATCCACTTTGCCGACGACCCGGCCTTCAAGGGCCAGAAGCGCGAGCTGACCGCGCAGGACTACGTCTACAGCCTCAAGCGCCACTACGACCCGCGCTGGAAGAGCCAGAACCTCTACCTGCTGGAGAACCTCAAGATCCTCGGCCTCTCCGAGCTGCGCAAGGCCAGCATCGACGCCAAGAAGCCCTTTGACTACGACCGCGAGGTCGAGGGCCTCAGGGCCCTGGACCGCTACACGCTGCAGATCCGCGTGGCCGACCCCGCACCGCGCCTGCCGGCCTACCTGACCGACTCTGGCAGCTTCGGCGCCGTGGCGCGCGAGGTGGTGGAGTTCTATGGCGACAAGATCATGGAGCACCCGGTGGGCACCGGGCCTTTCAAGCTGGCGGACTGGCGCCGCAGCTCGCGCATCGTGCTGGACCGCAACCCGAACTACCGTGAGGTGCTCTACAACGAGGTTCCGCCCACCGATGACCCCCGGCTGGCCGCCGAGATGGCTGCCCTGCAGGGCAAGCGCATGCCCTTTGTGGACCAGGTGCAGATCGAGATCACCGAGGAGCCGCAGCCCCGCTGGCTCAGCTTTGCGCGCGGCGAGACCGACGTCATCGAGTACGTGCCGCCCGAGTTCACCGGCATCGCCATGCCGGGCAACAAGCTGGCGCCCAACCTCGCCAAACAGGGCATCCGCATGGTCCGGTACAACCGGCCCGACATCTCGGTCACCTACTACAACATGGAAGACCCGGTGCTGGGCGGCTACACGCCAGAGAAGGTGGCGCTGCGCCGCGCCATCAACCTGGCCGTGGACGTGGACAAGGAAGTGCGCCTGCCCCGCCGCGGCCAGGCCATGAAGGCGCAAGGCGTCGTCCCGCTGACCAGCTTTGGCTCCTCGCCGGACTTCAAGACCGAGATGGGCGAGTACAACCTGCCCAAGGCCAAGGCCCTGCTCGACCTCTATGGCTACACCGACAAAGACGGCGATGGCTGGCGCGACCAGCCTGACGGCAAGCCTCTGGTCCTGACCTACAACACCGAGCCCAATGCCGAGCAGCGCGCGCTGGCCGAGCTGTGGCAGAAGAACATGGATGCGCTCGGCGTCCGCATCCAGTTCGTCTGGGCCAAGTGGCCCGAGAACCTCAAAGCCGCCACGGCCGGCAAATTGCAGATGTGGGGCTTTGGCTGGTCGGCCGCCATCGACGATGGCGACACCTTCCTCGCGCTGGGCTCCAGCAAGTCCGCCGGCAAGGCCAACAAGCCGCGCTTCAACCTGCCGGCCTTTGAAGCGCTGTACGACAAGCAAAAAACCCTGCCCGACGGCCCCGAGCGCCTGGCCGTGATGCTGGAGGCGCAGAAGCTGCTCGTCGCCTACGCGCCCTACAAGTTCCACGTCCACCGCATCTGGACCGACATGGCCCAGCCCTGGGTCAAGGGCTACAACCGCAATGTCTACGTGAAAGACTTCTTCAAGTACGTGGACATCGATGAAGCGACGGCCCCCAAGACGACGCCATGAAACGACTTCCGCTGATCGCCCTGGCCCTGTGCCTGGCGCTGAGCCTGGGTGCGGCCCAGGCTGACGTGCCCAAGACGCCGCTCAAGACTTTTCGCTACGCCTACCGGGTGGCCGAGACGGGCTTTGATCCGATCGCGGTGTCTGACCTTCACTCGCGCGGCATCACGGCGCACATCTTCGAGGCCCCCTACACCTACGACCACCTGGCCCGGCCCGTCAAGATCGTGCCGCTCGTGGCCGATGGCATGCCCATCGTGAGCAGCGACTACCGGCAGTTCAGCGTGCGCATCAAGCCCGGCATCTACTTTGCTGACGACCCGGCCTTCAAGGGTCAGCGCCGCGAGCTGACGGCGGCCGACTTCGTTTACAGCATCAAGCGCTTTGCCGACCCCGCCAACAAGGCGCAGGCCTGGACGCAGATTGAGGACCTCGGCCTCGTTGGACTGAACGAGCTGCACCGCCGCGTGATCGAGCGCAAGCAGCCCTTCCCCTATGACGAGCCGGTGGCGGGCCTCTATGCCTCCGACCGCTACACCGTGCAGGTGCAGACCAAGCAGCCCCGGCCGAGGCTGATCGAGAGCCTGTTCACCGGCAACGACCTGCTCGGTGCCGTGGCCCGGGAGGTGGTCGAGACCTATGGCGACCAGATCTCGGCCCACCCGGTGGGCACGGGTCCGTTCAAGCTTGTCGAGTGGCGCCGCAGCTCGCAGATGGTGTTCGAGCGCAACCCCGGCTACCGCGAGCGCTATTACGACGCCCAGCCGCCGGCAGACGATGCGCAGGGGCAAGCCTGGCTCGCCAGGTTCAAGGGGCGCCGGATTCCCATGGTCGATCGCGTCGTGATCGATGTCGTGGTGGAAGACCAGCCACGCTGGCTGGCCTTCCTGAACAACGAGCACGACTTCATCGAGCGCGTGCCCGAGGCCTTCATCACGCAGGCGGCACCGGGCCGCAAGCTCGCACCCAATCTCGCCAAGCGCGGCATGCGCGCCGAGTTCAGCGTGGCGCCCGACATGACGCTCACGGTCTACAACATGGAAGACCCGGTGGTGGGTGGCTACACGCCCGACAAGGTGGCCCTGCGCCGCGCGCTGTCACTGGCCTACGACGTGCGCAAGGAGATCCGCATCTCGCGGCGTGGCACGGCCGTGCCCGCGCAGGCGCTGGTGGTGCCTCACAGCCTGGCCTTCGACCCGAGCCTGAAGACCGAGAACTCCGAATACAACCCGGCCAAGGCCCGCGCCCTGCTCGACCTGTACGGCTATGTGGACAAGGACGGCGACGGCTGGCGCGACCTGCCCGACGGCAGCCCCCTTGTCATCAACCGCAAGACCGAATCTGACGCGCTGAGCCGCTCCATCGATGAACTGTGGGACCAGGCACTGCGCGCCATCGGCATCAAGCTGGTGCTCAAGGTCGCCCCCTGGCCCGACAACCTCAAGGCCGTGCAGGCCGGCAACTTCCAGACCTGGAAAGTCGGCTCCTTCGCCGACAGCCCCGACAGCCAGGGCAATCTGCAGCGCGTCTACGGTCCCGCCAAGGGCACGGCCAATCTCGCGCGCATCCAGATGGACGAGATCGACCGCCTGTTCGAGCGCGCCAGCCCCTTGCCCGACGGCCCCGAGCGCACTGCCCTGCTGCAGCAGGCCTGGCGTCTGGTGGTGGCCTATGCGCCTTACAAGGTGCATGTGCATCGACTGCTGACCGACATCGAACAGCCCTGGATGACGGGCTACCGTCGCCCGGTGTTCTGGCTCGACTTCTGGCAGTACATCGACATCGACCCGGCGCGCCAGCCGCATTCGTCGCCACCTTGAGCCGCCTGTCCTGCGCGGCGCTTCTTCCATCGCAAGCGCCGCTGGCCAGGCCCGGCAAGACTTGCAGAATCAGCACCATCCACACGCGAAGGAGAAGGCGACATGAGCACCTCTGACGAACTCAACAAGCTGGCCGACCTGCATGCCCGGGGCGTGCTCAGCGACGAGGAATTTGCGCGCGCCAAGGCCCGCGTGCTGGGCGCCGATCCTGGCGCGGCGGCGCCAGGCGTCAGTGCGAGCCATGTCAACGAGAGCGTCAACGGCCTGCGCCGCTCGCGCAACGACCGTTGGCTGGGCGGCGTGTGTGGCGGCATCGCCCGGGCCACCGGGCTCGACAGCTGGGTCTGGCGTCTGGCCTTCACGCTGGGTGTGATGTTTGCCGGCGGTGGCATCTT
>CALMQC010000199.1 GCA_937871895.1 uncultured Roseateles sp.
CCATCCGCGAGGGCGGCCGCACCGTGGGCTCCGGCGTCGTGGCAACCATCATTGCGTAAGAAGGCGGCTCCCCATGCAAAAGCAAAAGATCCGCATTCGCCTCAAGGCCTTCGACTACAAGCTGATCGACCAGTCGGCTCTGGAAATCGTTGAAACCGCCAAGCGCACCGGCGCGATCGTCAAGGGCCCCGTGCCTCTGCCGACCCGCCTGGAGCGTTTCGACATCCTGCGCTCGCCGCACGTCAACAAGACCAGCCGCGACCAATTCGAGATCCGCACGCACCAGCGCCTGATGGACATCGTTGACCCGACGGACAAGACCGTCGACGCGTTGATGAAGCTCGACTTGCCCGCAGGTGTCGACGTCGAGATCAAGCTGCAATGAGCGTTTCAGATCCGGCGGCTGCCGCTGCCGGCTGATTGCAACGGCCCTTCGGGGCCGTTTCTCATGGCGACTTCGAAATAACGGTTGCGTGCCGCATACGCGCCGCATACAATCGCGGGCTTTCCCGGCTTTTGCTGGGAATCCATGGCGCCCGGCCAATCGATGTCGGGTGTGTCTAACAGAGGCTTGGTGCGGTTCACCGTGAACCTGCTGGGCTGGAGAAAGCAATGAGTCTTAGCAATCGTCTCGGATTGCTGGGCCGCAAGGTGGGCATGATGCGCATCTTCACGGACGATGGCGACGCCATTCCCGTGACGGTGCTGGACGTGTCCAACAACCGCGTGACCCAGATCAAGACCGAAGCGTCCGACGGCTACAACGCCATCCAAGTGGCGTTCGGTTCGCGCAAAGCGTCGCGCGTGTCCAAGCCTGAGGCGGGCCACCTGGCCAAGGCCGGCGTCGAAGCCGGTGAACTCCTCAAGGAATTCCGCGTCGGCGCCGACGTGGCCGCCCAGTACCAAGCTGGCGCCACCGTCCCTGCCACGCTGTTCGCTGCGGGCCAGAAGGTTGATGTGCAGGGCACGTCGATCGGTAAGGGCTACGCCGGCACCATCAAGCGCCACAACTTCAGTTCGCAGCGCGCCTCGCACGGCAACAGCCGCTCGCACAACGTCCCGGGCTCCATCTCGATGGCTCAGGATCCGGGTCGCGTGTTCCCCGGCAAGAAGATGACCGGCCACATGGGTGACGAGACCGTCAGCGTCCAGAACCTCGACATCGTCCGCGTTGACGAAGCACGCTCGCTGCTGCTGGTTCGCGGCGCTGTGCCGGGTGCCAAGAACGGCCATGTCGTCGTGCGCCCCGCCGTCAAGGCCAAGAAGGGAGCCAACTGATGCAGCTCGAGCTCCTGAACGAACAAGGTCAGGCGACGTCCAAGGTGGATGCTCCTGATGCTGTCTTCGCTCGCGATTACAACGAAGCCCTGGTGCACCAGGTCGTTGTGGCTTACCAAGCCAATGCCCGCCAAGGCACGCGCGCTCAGAAAGACCGCGGCGAGGTCAGCCACTCGACCAAGAAGCCGTTCCGTCAAAAGGGTACGGGCAACGCCCGCGCCGGCATGACCTCCTCGCCGCTGTGGCGTGGGGGCGGCCGCATCTTCCCGAACCGTCCGGACGAAAACTTCGCCCACAAGGTCAACAAGAAGATGTACCGCGCCGGTATTGCTGCGATCCTGTCGCAGCTGGCTCGCGAAGGTCGCCTCGCCGTGGTCGATTCGATCACCGTCGAAGCGCCCAAGACCAAGCTGCTGGCTGCCAAGTTCAAGGCCATGGGCCTGGACTCGGTCCTCGTGATCGCCGACCAGGTGGATGACAACCTGTTCCTGGCATCGCGCAACCTGGCCAATGTGCTGGTCGTCGAGCCCCGTTATGCCGACCCGCTGTCCCTGGTGCACTACAAGAAGGTGCTGGTGACCAAGGCGGCTGTCGAGCAACTCAAGGAGATGCTGGCATGAGCACGACGCCTAAGTTTGATGAGGGCCGTCTGGCCCAGGTGCTGCTCGCGCCCATCGTTTCGGAAAAGGCCACGCAAGTTGCCGACAAGCACAACCAGGTCCTGTTCAAGGTCCTGCGTTCTGCCACCAAGCCCGAGATCAAGGCCGCTGTTGAGCTGCTGTTCAAGGTCGAAGTCGAGTCCGTCAGCGTGGTGAACGTCAAGGGCAAGACCAAGCGTTTTGGTGGTCGTCCCGGCCGCCGCGATCACGTCAAGAAGGCCTATGTGGCCCTCAAGGCTGGTCAAGAGCTGAACTTCTCCGGGGAGGCTGCGTAAATGGCCATCGTCAAAGTCAAGCCCACATCGCCCGGCCGCCGTGCCGTGGTCAAGGTGGTGCACAAGCACCTGCACAAGGGCGAAGGCTATGCCCCGCTGCTTGAGCCGCAGAAGCAGAACTCCGGCCGCAACAACAACGGCCACATCACGATGCGCCACAAGGGCGGTGGTCACAAGCACCACTACCGTGTCGTGGACTTCGTGCGCAACAAGGACGGCATTCCGGCCAAGGTTGAGCGCATCGAGTACGACCCGAACCGCACGGCCCACATCGCCCTGGTGTGCTATGCCGACGGTGAGCGTCGCTACATCATTGCCCCGCGTGGCCTGGAAGTTGGTTCAACGGTCGTGAGTGGCGCTGAAGCGCCGATCAAGGCTGGCAACACCCTCCCGATTCGCAATATCCCCGTTGGCTCCACCATCCACTGCATCGAACTGCTGCCTGGCAAGGGTGCGCAGATGATCCGTTCGGCAGGTGCATCGGCAGTGCTGATGGCGCGTGAGGGCGTTTACGCCCAGATCCGCCTGCGCTCCGGTGAAGTCCGCCGCGTGCACATCGACTGCCGCGCCACCATCGGTGAAGTGAGCAACGAAGAGCACAGCCTGCGCCAATACGGCAAGGCCGGCGCGATCCGCTGGAAGGGCATCCGCCCGACGGTTCGTGGCGTCGCCATGAACCCGGTGGATCACCCGCACGGTGGTGGTGAAGGCCGTACCGGCGAAGGCCAGGTCCCCGTGTCCCCATGGAACACGCTGACCAAGGGCTATCGCACCCGCAACAACAAGCGCACGCAGACCTTCATCGTCTCGCGTCGCAAGAAATAAGAAGGGAAGACGGACATGGCTCGTTCCCTCAAAAAGGGTCCCTTCGTGGACCACCACTTGGCAGCCAAGGTCGACAAGGCCGTGGCCAACAAGGACAAGAAGCCCATCAAGACCTGGTCGCGCCGCTCGACGATCCTGCCCGAGTTCATCGGTCTCACGATCGCCGTGCACAACGGCAAGCAGCACGTGCCGGTCTATGTGTCTGACCAAATGGTCGGCCACAAGCTGGGTGAATTCGCACTGACCCGTACCTTCAAGGGCCACCCGGCCGACAAGAAGGCCGGGAAGAAGTAAGGATGCCGACGATGGAAACCAAAGCAGTCGTTCGTGGCGTTCGCCTCTCGTGTGACAAGGGCCGCCTCGTGGCGGACCTGATCCGCGGCAAGAAGGTCGATCAAGCCCTCAACATCCTGACCTTCACCCAGAAGAAGGCCGCCGGCATCATCAAGAAGGCTCTGGAGTCGGCCATCGCCAACGCCGAGCACAACGACGGTGCCGACATCGATGAGCTCAAGGTCACCTCGATCTACGTCGAGCAAGGCGCCACGCTGAAGCGTTTCGCCGCGCGCGCCAAGGGCCGTGGCAATCGCATCAGCAAGCCCACCTGCCACATCTACGTGGCTGTCGGCAACTAAGGCGCTAGGAAGACTATGGGACAGAAGATTCATCCGACTGGCTTCCGCCTGCCCGTTACCCGCAACTGGGCCTCGCGCTGGTATGCCAACAACCAGAACTTCGCCAGCATGCTGGCCGAAGATCTGCAGGTGCGTGAGTTCCTGAAGGCCAAGCTCAAGAATGCCGCTGTTGCGCGCATCCTGATCGAGCGCCCCGCCAAGAACGCCCGCATCACGATCTACTCGGCACGTCCGGGTGTCGTGATCGGCAAGAAGGGCGAGGACATCGAGAACCTCAAGGCCGAACTCACCAAGCGTCTGGGCGTGCCTGTGGCGGTGAACATTGAAGAAATCCGCAAGCCGGAGATCGATGCACA
>CALMQC010000200.1 GCA_937871895.1 uncultured Roseateles sp.
GAGCTGCCCGCTTTTCAGCTTGTCGGCCGGCGAGGCATAGCCGCGCCACCAGAACACCAGCCACAGCAGGCCGACGATGCCGGTCAGGATGAAGGCCCACTCCCAGCCCCAAGCGGCGGCGATGAAGGGCACGCACAAAGGGGCCACGATGGCGCCGACGTTGGCGCCCGAGTTGTAGAGCCCCGTGGCCAGCGCCCGTTCCTTCTTGGGGAACCATTCGGCGATCGTCTTGTTGGCGGCCGGGAAGTTGCCGGCCTCGGTCACCCCAAGGGCGGCGCGCCAGAAGCCGAAGCTCCAGGTGTGGTGCCCAAAGGCGTGGCCGATGGCCGCGAAGCTCCAGCCGATCAGCGAGTAGGCATAGCCTTTCTTGGTGCCCACCCAGTCAATGAAGCGGCCAGCCGCCAGCATGCCGATGGCATAGGCCAACTGGAAGCAGATCACCACCGTCGAGTAGTTCAGCTCCTGCTCGGCCTTGGTGGGACCGAAGACGCCGGCCTCGGCCAGCGGTCCCTTGAGCAGGCCGAGCACATTGCGGTCCAGGTAGTTGACCGTGGTGGCAAAGAAGACGAGGGCGCAGATGGTCCAGCGGTAGTTGCCGAGGCGGGCTGTTGTCGAGCTCATGGCGGGGAAGGCGGGGCGGAGTAGGGAAGGGCCCGAAAACTACTCAGGGTCGTGCGGAAGTTCGGCCGACCAGCGGTTCCAGTCGGCGAGCCGGCGCCGGTCCTGTTTGGTCGGGCGGCCCTGGGTCAGGGTGGCGGCGGGCTCGGGCGCGAGGCGTCGGGCCTCAGCGGCGGCCTCGCGCTTGAGGCGGCTGGATTCTGTCTCGACATACAGGGTCTGCGCGATAGGTGCAGGCCCGCGCATCGATGACAGTTTGAGCACCTCCACTTCGCGTTCCAGCATCCCCTGACGGATGTGCAGCAGGTCCCCCGGCCGCACCTCGCGCGCCGGTTTGACGGGCTGGCCGTTGACGCGCACGCGGCCGAGGTTGATCTCGTCCACCGCCAGCGCGCGCGTTTTGTAGAAACGTGCGGCCCACAGCCATTTGTCGAGGCGCATGGCCTCCAGGGGCTCGGCCGCCATCAGGCTGAAGCGCCAGCGTCGCGCGCGCGTCGGGCTTGTAGGGCGCGGCCGTCGGCGGTCGGTGCCGGCTCGCGCGTGGGCCAGCCCTGCAGGTGGCGCTCGGCCAGGTCGGCCAGCAGGCGGCTGCTGGCCGGGTGGTCATTGAGGCAAGGGATGTAGGCGAAGCCCTCGCCGCCCGCCTTGAGGAAAGCAGCGCGCGCCTCCTGGTTGATCTCTTCCAGCGTCTCGAGGCAGTCGGCCGCAAAACCGGGGCAGATCACGTCCACCCGCTTCACGCCACTGCGCGCCAGCTTGACGAGCGTGGGTTCGGTGTAGGGCTCCAGCCACTTGGCTTTGCCGAAGCGGCTCTGGAAAGTGACTTGCCATTGATCCGCTGCGAGCCCCAGCGCCTCCGCCAGCAGACGGCCGGTCTTGAGGCACTCGCAGTGGTAGGGGTCGCCGAGCTTGAGCGTGCGCTCGGGCATGCCGTGGAAGCTCATCACCAGGCGGTCGCCGCGCCCTTCGCGCGCCCAGTGCTCGCGCACGGTGGTGGCCAGGGCCTGGATGTAGCCGGGGTCGTCGTGGTAGCGGTTGATGAAGCGCCACTCGGGCACGTGGCGCGTTTGCAGCGACCACTCCGCCACCGCATCAATCACGCTCGCCGTGGTGGCGCCGGAGTACTGCGGGTAGGCCGGCAGCACCAGCACGCGGCGAATGCCTTCACGCTTGAGAGCGTCGAGTTGGTCCCCCACCGCCGGGCTGCCGTAGCGCATCGCATAGGCCACGCGCACACGGTGGCCGCGCTCGCCCAGCACGCCCTGCAGCAGCTTGGCCTGACGCTCGGTGTGCACCTTGAGCGGCGAGCCCTCGGCCAGCCAGACGCTGGCGTACTTGGCGGCCGACTTGGCCGGCCTGACGCGCAGGATGATGCCGTGCAGGATCAGCATCCACAGCGCACGCGAGATCTCGACGACCCGTGGATCGGCCAGGAACTGGGCCAGGTAACGGCGCAGCGCAGGCGCGGTGGGCGCGTCCGGCGTGCCGAGGTTGCACAGCAGGACGGCCGTGTCGGTGTCGATGGGGCCCGCGGGCGTGGCGCCGTGGGTGAACGGCGGTTCAGGACGAAAAGGCATGGGGCTCAGGAACGCGTCTTGGGGGCGCCGTGGTGCAGCACCTGGGGCACGGTGTCGGCGAAGCGCAGGATCTCGAAGTGCACGGTGGGCGATTGGTCGTCCCCCGGCGGGCCACCCAGGCCGATGGCACCGGCGCCGTGCAAGGTGCAGCTACCGCGCTTGAGGCTGAGGAGCTCGCCGCTCGGGCCAAAGCGCACATAGGTGCCGTTGTAGCTGAGGTCGGTCAGCGAGAAGCTGCTGCCTTGCCAGTCGATGCGCGCATGCGAGCGCGACACGCGGGCATCGGTGATGCAGTAAGTGGCCTGCACGCTGCGTCCGAGCACGATGGGCAGCGCGGCCAGGTCAAAGACGCGGTCCAGGTCACGCCAGACCAGGCGGATGCCATCGGGCTCAGTGCTGGCCATCGGCTCGCCAAACTGCGTGGCGGCATCGCCGAGCTGCGAGTGGGCGAGGTCCATGCGGTAGACGTGCACGGGCTCGGCCCGGCCGCGCACGGGGATGCGGTCCAGACTTCGAAAGCGCGCCTTGAGGGTGTGGTGCAGGCCGGTCAGCACTTCGGCGGTGATCAGTGTTTCGCTGTCGCCCGCGTGGTCGATCAGGCGTGCGGCCACATTGACCGCGTCGCCGAAGCAATCGCCCCCCACCTCCACCACCTCACCGCGCGCCAGCGCGATCTGCAAGCGCAGGGCGAGCATGGCGGGCTGGCCCTGCTGCTGGCCGCGCAGCACCAGTCGCTCGATCTGGTCCTGCATGCGCTGCGCGGCGCGCACACCGTCACGGGGGGTGTCGAACGCGGCCATCAGGCCGTCGCCCAGCGTCTTGATGACGATGCCGCCCGCCTCGGTGACCGATTCGCCCACCTGGCTGATGGCCTGGGTGATGGCGCTGCTGGCCGCAGCGTTGCCGAGCGCCTCGTACAGCCCTGTGCTGCCGCGCAGATCGGCGAAGAGGACAGTGCGGTCGCGCAAGTCGGTCATTGCCGGAAGTTTACGGGGCAGGGCCATGAAAAAGGGCCGGCAATGCCGGCCCTTGGGCGAAGCGAAAAAGGGTTACAGGTTGTCCAAGTAGGTACGGAGCTTGTCACTCCGACTCGGGTGCTTGAGCTTGCGGATGGCCTTGGCTTCGATCTGGCGGATGCGCTCGCGGGTGACGTCGAACTGCTTGCCG
>CALMQC010000201.1 GCA_937871895.1 uncultured Roseateles sp.
TTCGGCCGCTACGTGGCGCTGGACTTCGGGATCATCGGCACGCTCACCGAGACCGACAAGGATTACCTGGCGCAGAACTTCATCGCCTTTTTCCGGCGCGACTACAAGCGCGTGGCTGAGCTGCACATCGCCTCGGGCTGGGTGCCACCAGAAACGCGGGTGGATGCGCTGGAAAGCGCCGTGCGGGCCGTGTGCGAGCCGCACTTCGATCGCCCCTTGAAGGACATCTCGCTTGGTCAGGTGTTGATGCGTCTGTTCCAGACCTCGCGCCGCTTCAACGTCGAGATCCAGCCGCAGCTGGTGCTGCTGCAAAAGACCTTGCTGAACATCGAGGGCCTGGGCCGGCAGTTGGACCCCGAACTCGACCTCTGGGCCACGGCCAAGCCCTTCCTGGAGCGCTGGATGCAGCAGCAGGTGGGCTGGCCGGCGCTGCGCGAGAAGCTCTCGCGCGAGGCACCGCGCTACGCGCAGTTCATCCCCGAGATGCCGCGCCTGCTGCACGACGCTCTCAAGGCACAGGCGCGCGGCAGTGACCCCGAGCTGCGTGCCCTGGTCCGCGAATTGCGTAGCACCAACCGCATGCTGGCCCTGGTGCTATGGGCCGTGGTGGGTTTTGCCCTCGGTGTGGCGGCCACCTTGGTGGCGGGGCGCTGGTTCGGCGACTACTTCTAGGGCCTGTTAACACTACGGGAATGGGTCGCGAAGGCTCGCCGCAAGGGGCCAATCAAGGCGCGGCTCGCCGCCCGCACTCGCGTGCGGGCAAGAGACGCAACGCCGAGTGGCCCCTTGCGGCGGGCCTTCCCGGAGGGTTGTGACCAAAGCAGCCGCATGCGGCGTTGCAAATCCTCGTCGGGGGCCGACCCCGACTTGCGGTTTGCGCCTTGCCTGCAGCCGCTTTGGTCACAACGCGACCCATTTCCGCAGTGTTAACAGGCCCTAGGCGCGCTCCGCTCAGCTCCGTGCCAGGGCCCCGGCAGACCGCGCCGCCATAATCCGCGCCACTTTTTTCGAGAGCCGCCTCGCGCCATGAACATCACGTTGATCGTCTTCGTCGTGCTCTACCTGCTGGGGACCCTCGGCATCGGCGTCTGGGCCGGCTCGCGCATCAAAGGCACGGCCGACTTCGCCGTCGCGGGGCGCAGCCTGCCCCTCGTCATGGTGATCACCACCACCTTCGCGACCTGGTTTGGTGCGGAGACGGTGATGGGCATCCCCGCCAAGTTCGTGCAAGGCGGCTTGGGCGCGATCGTCGAAGACCCCTTCGGTGCCGGCATGTGCCTGGTGCTGGTGGGTGCTTTCTTTGCCACCAAGCTGTACCGCTTCAACCTGCTGACCATCGGTG
Organism: uncultured Roseateles sp.; assembly: GCA_937871895.1. GTDB lineage: Bacteria > Pseudomonadota > Gammaproteobacteria > Burkholderiales > Burkholderiaceae_C > Pelomonas. Next base: position 1,343 of record CALMQC010000201.1, read on the forward strand.
ACTTCTACCGTCAGCGCTTCGGGCGCGGCGTCGAGATCTTCTGCTCGCTGGCCATCATCCTCAGCTACCTGGGCTGGGTGGCGGCGCAAGTCACGGCCCTGGGTCTGGTGTTCTCCATCCTGACCGATGGCGCCATGTCGCCACAGATGGGCATGATCGTCGGCCTGCTCGCCGTGCTCGTCTATGTCGTGATCGGCGGCTTCCTGGCGGTGGCCTGGACCGACTTCATCCAGATGATCGTGCTGGTGGTGGGTCTGTCCATCATCGCCGTGTTCGCCGCTGATCTGGCCGGTGGCGCGGGTGTGGTGCTGGACGTGGCGGCCAAACGCGATCTCGGCAAGTTCCTGCCCGAGCCCAGCTTCACCGACGTGGCGATGTTTGTCGGCGCGGCGCTGACCATGATGCTTGGCTCCATCCCGCAGCAGGACGTCTTCCAGCGCGTGATGTCGGCCAAGGACGCCAAGACCGCAAAGCAGGGCGCCATGATCGGCGGCTTCAGCTACATCCTCTTCGCTTTCGTGCCCATGTTCATCGTGCTGGCGGCCACCGTGGTGATGGGTGAGAAGGCCCTGGACATGGCCCAGAACGACTACCAGCGCGTACTGCCCAGCTTCATCATGGGCCACATGCCCCTGGTCATGCAGATCCTGTTCTTCGGCGCGCTGCTCTCGGCCATCAAGAGCACGTCGTCCGCCACGCTGCTGGCCCCGACGACGAGCTTTGTCGAGAACATCCTCAAGCAGATCCGCCCGGGCATGAGCGACAAGCAGGCGCTGGTGGCGATGCGGGTCACCTTGGTGATCTTTGCCTTCGCGGTCTTGGTCTACGCCATCGCCTTGCAGGGCACGCCCATCTATGAGCTGGTCAGCGCCGCTTACCAGGTGACCCTGGTCGCTGCTTTCGTGCCCTTGGTGTTTGGTCTTTACTGGTCCAAGGCCACCACGCAGGGCGCCATCTTCTCGATCTTTGCCGGCGTGATGGTCTGGGTGCTGTTCTTTCCGCAGGTCACCACCTGGGGCGAGCGTTTCCCGGGGCAGTTGGCCGGCCTGCTGGCCGCGCTGCTGGGCATGGGAGTGGGTTCGCTGATGCCGCAGATCTTGGCCAACCGCCACGACCACGTCAGCCACCACCTCAAGCCGCATCCTTGAGGCGTCGCCGGTGCCTTGAACGGCGCCGGCATGGCCCCATCTGCTGGAGCCTTGGCGCGGCCCCAGCCCGGTGCATCGAGATGCCGGCGGGGCCTGGCCCTAAAATCCCACGTTTTTCCGTCCGGCCCTCCCCATGCCTATCTACGCCTATCGCTGCAGCGCCTGTGGCCACGCCAAGGACGTGTTGCAAAAACTCTCCGACGCCCCGCTGAGCACCTGCCCGGCCTGCGGCGCCGAAAGCTTCTCCAAACAAGTGACGGCTGCGGGCTTCCAGCTCAAAGGCTCCGGTTGGTACGCGACCGACTTCAAGGGCGGCGCCACGGCCGCTGCGGCGGCCCCGGCGGCCACCGCTGAGCCGGCCAAGTCAGAGCCCTCGTCGTCGTCGGCTTCCGATGCTGGCAGCTCGGCTTCCGGTGGCGCGTCTGGCGGCACGGCATGCGGCGGCTCTTGCGCCTGCCACTGACGCTGGCTGCCCTGTGACTGCCCCGATGCGCAAATACCTCGTTGCCGGCCTGCTGGTCTGGCTGCCGCTGGCCATCACCATCTGGGTGCTCGGGCAGATCCTCGACGTCGTCAACGGCGTCTTCGGCTCGCTGCTGGCGGCCCTGGCCCTGGTGCTGCCGGCCGCCTGGCGTGAAGGCTTGCTCAGCCTGCACCACGTGCCCGGCCTCGGGCTCGTGATCCTGGCCGGTGCCCTGTTGTTGACGGGCGTCTTCGTGGCCAACATCTTTGGCCAATGGTGGTTGCGCCAGTGGGACCGCCTGCTCGGCAGCATCCCCATCGTCAAGAACATCTACAGCTCGGTGAAGCAGGTGTCCGACACGCTGTTCTCGAGCAGCGGCAACGCCTTCCGCGAGGCCGTGCTGGTGCAGTACCCGCGCGAGGGCTCCTGGACCATTGCCTTCGTCACCGGGACCCCGAGTGGCGAGGTGGCCTGCCACCTGGCCAGCGAGCACGTCAGCGTCTACGTGCCCACCACGCCCAACCCGACCTCGGGCTTCTTCCTGATGATGCCGCGCAGCGAGATCCAGCCGCTGGCCATGAGCGTGGACGAAGCGCTCAAGTACATCATCTCCATGGGCACCGTGGCGCCGCCTCCCGGCAACGCGCCCTGCGAAGAAGCGCCAGAACGAAACCCCGTGGGTTGAGCGCCAGGCAAGCGTTCAACCCTGAGGGCTGCAGGACCTGATCCCTTCCGCCCGCGCAGCGCCACAAGACCCCAAGAACACACGCATCCGGAGAACCACATCATGCGCACCTGCTACGCCGGCCAAGTCAGCGAGAAGCTGCTCGATCAAACCGTCACCCTGATGGGCTGGGCCCACCGCCGCCGTGACCACGGCGGCGTCATCTTCATCGACCTGCGCGACCGCGAAGGCCTGGTGCAGA
>CALMQC010000202.1 GCA_937871895.1 uncultured Roseateles sp.
TTGCGCTCGCCGCTGACGACCACGCGCTCCTGCTCTTGCGTCATGGCCTCGGTGCCGACCTGCACGGCGGCGCTCATCAAGGTGGCAATCTCGCTGCGCAGCGCGTCCACTTCGCTACGCAGGCGTTCGCGCACGGCCTCCAGCGTGAGGCCGGCGTAGTGGGCATTGAGCCGGTTGGCCGCTTCGGCCAGCTCGGGCTGCGACACGTCTTGCGCCGTGATGATCACGCGGTTCTGCACATCGCCATCCGGCGCCACCATGATGACCAGCACCCGCCGCTCGGCCAGGCGCAGGAACTCAATGTGGTGGAACACGCTGGGCTTGCGCGGCGCCGTGACCACGCCCACAAAGCTGGACAGGCTGGACAGCAGCTGCGCGGCGTTGGTGATGACGCGCTGCGGCTGGTCGGGTTGCAGCTCGATGCCCGTCAGGTTCTGGCCCTGCACGGTGAGCATGGTGTCCACGAAGAGCCGGTAGCCACGCGCCGTGGGAATGCGGCCGGCACTGGTGTGCGGGCTGGCGATGAGGCCCAGTTCCTCCAGGTCCGCCATCACATTGCGGATGGTGGCCGGGCTGAGCTCCAGGCCGGAGGCCTTGGACAGCGTGCGCGAGCCCACGGGCTGGCCGTCGGCGATATACCTTTCGACCAGGGTCTTGAGCAGGGAACGGGAGCGCTCGTCGAGCATGGCTTGAATTGTAGGAAGACTGGCGGAGGCCCGGCCCCGGACAGTCCCGAGGCAGGGCTTGCCCGGTGGGTGCGGTACGCGACTTGCCGCAGCCAAGACTGACATCCAGCCGTGCTCTAATTTCCTCTATGGCGGACCGCTTCAAGCATGTGGCCCTGGTGGGCAAAACCCAAGCCCACGGATTTCGGCCCGTGCTGGAGGAAGTGGTGCAGTTCCTGCTGGGCCTCGGGCTGGAAGTCAGCGTCGAGGCGGCCACCGCACAAGCCAACGGCTTGACGGGCTACGACGCCCTGCCGCCCGAAGCCCTGGGCCGTGATTGCGATGTGGCCGTGGTGGTGGGCGGCGACGGCACCATGCTCGGCTTTGCGCGGCAGATGGCGTCCTACGGCATCCCGCTGGTGGGCATCAATCAGGGCCGGCTCGGCTTCATCACCGACATCTCCAAGGAGCGCTACCGCGAGGTGCTCCCGCCCATCCTGTCCGGCACCTACGAGGTCGAGTCGCGCGGCATGCTCGAAGGCCGGGTGCTGCGCGGTGGCGAGGTCATCTACACCGGTCTGGCGCTCAATGACGTGGTTGTCAGCCGGGGCGGTAACTCCGGCATGGTCGAGCTGCGCATCCACGTGGGCGACGAGCGTGTGGCCAATATGCGGGCCGATGGCGTGATCGTCTCCACCCCCACGGGCTCCACTGCCTACGCGCTCTCGGCCGGCGGGCCCATCCTGCACCCCAGCATTGCCGGCTGGGTGCTGGTGCCCATCGCCTCGCACACGCTCACCAACCGCCCCATCGTGTTGCCCGACGCCGGGCCCGTGCGCATGGAGATCGTTGCGGGCCGCGACACCTCGGTCAACTTCGACATGCAGCGCCTGGCCAGCCTGCTGGTGGGCGACGAGATCGTGGTGCGGCGCAGCGCGCATTCGGTCAAGTTCCTGCACCCCAAGGGTTGGAGCTACTACGCCACGCTGCGCAAGAAGCTGCGCTGGTACGAAGGCTAGCCATGTTGCATCGCCTTAGCCTCAAGGACTTCGTCATCGTCCCGGCGTTGGAGCTCGACTTCGAGCCCGGCTTTGCCGTGCTGACCGGCGAGACCGGCGCGGGCAAGTCCATCCTGATCGACGCGCTGCAGCTGGTGCTGGGCGGCCGGGGCGATGCCGGCGTGGTGCGCGAGGGCGCGGCGCGGGCCGACATCTCGGCCGAGTTCGACACGCCCGAGCACCTTGCGCCCTGGCTGGACGATGCCGGCTTCGAGCCCCAGCCCACGCTGCTGCTGCGCCGGGTGATCGACGCGCAAGGCCGCAGCCGGGCCTGGGTCAATGGCAGCGCCGCCACGCTGGCCCAGCTGCGCGAGCTGGCCGATGCGCTGCTCGACATCCATGGCCAGCACGCCTGGCAGGGCCTGACGCGCCCAGCCGCCGTGCGCGAGCTGCTGGACGGCTTTGCCGGCTTCGACCCCAAGGCCCTGCGCCGCGCGCATGCGGCCTGGAAGGACGCCGCCGAGCGACTGCAACGTGCCGAGGCCGAGCAGGCCCAGTCGCAGCGCGAGCGCGAGCGCTTGGCGTGGCAGATCAGCGAGGTCGAGACCCTGGCGCCGCAGCCCGAAGAGTGGGACGAGCTCAATGCCGAGCATCAGCGCCTGTCTCACGGTCAAGCCCTGCTGGATGCCGCTGGCAGCGCGCTGCAGCAGCTGGACGAAGGGGAGGTCAGCGCCCAGTCGCTGGCAGCTCAGGCGCTGGACGAGCTGGAGCGCGTGCTCGACCACGACCCGCGCCTGCTGCCCGCCGTGCAGGCGCTGCGCGACGTGCAGGCCCAGTTGGCCGATGCCAGCCACACGCTCTCGGCCTATCTGCACAAGGCCGACCTCGACCCCGCCCGCCTCGCAG
>CALMQC010000203.1 GCA_937871895.1 uncultured Roseateles sp.
CGACCCTCCCCGCCGGCGTTTCCCTCGACGTCGGCCAGGGCGACTAGCAGCGCGGCGATCGCGCGCCGTGTCTGACGGCCGGTCGGGGTCGCGCCGAGCGCGGCCCATGCTGCGCTGGCCTGTCGCTCCACAGCGGCATCGTCGATCGCGGGGTCGGCTGACAGCGTGGTGACGGGGCCGAGCAGGGTGTCGATCACGGCAAACATGCCCGCCACGGCCCGCCGCGTGAGATTGGTGGTGGCGAGGTTGCGTTCAGCCAACGGCAAGGCGGCCACGCGGTCCAGCTCCTCGCGGGCGGCCTCCAACTGCTGGCGGGCGCGCTCCAGCTCCTGGCGGGCGGATGTGCTGTTGGCATCGTGCTGGCCCTGCAGGGCCGACAGCACGTCCACGAAGGACTGGTCGGTGACGCGGCGGAACTCCTCCAGCCGCGCGCGCTTGGCCGGGTCGGGCGGCTGGGTGTCGCCCAGCACCACATTGGCCGGCCCACGCTCGGCCGAGGCCTTCTCGGCCACCTTCATGGCCAGGTAGGTGCGCTCCATCACCGCCAGGCCTTGCTCGGCGGCCTGCAAGGTGCGCCAGTCCGCCACCGTGGCGCGCACCAGCATCAGGCTCACAAGCCCGAGCAGCACGGTGGTGGTCAGCAGGAAGAGGCGAGTCAGGCGCATGAGGCTGGGCAACGCCTGCCCGGCGCCGCTCGCAACCATGGTATGCCAGGCTCCTGCCACTTCACGCCCCGGCAAACCATGCCCTGGCGCGCGGCCTAAACTGCCAGAGAACCCACCCCCCATCGGCCAGTGGTGGCGATCCCGCCGCCGGCCAGACAGGAGCCGCCATGAACGCTCGCGACCCGAACTACAGCCCCCTGGACCCCGCCGCGCTGGGCCGGTTTGCCGAACAGCTCTGGGACGCCGAGATCCTGCCGGCGCTGATTGACTACATCGCCATCCCGGCCAAGAGCCCGATGTTCGACGCCGACTGGGCCACCCACGGCCACCTGGAGCGGGTGGTGGCCCAGGCCGCCGCCTGGGTCGAGAGCAAACGCGTGGCCGGCTTGAAGCTGGAGGTGATCCGGCTGCCAGGCCGCACGCCGGTGATCTTCTTCGAGGTGCCGGCCACCAAGACGGATTGCCGCGAGACCGTGGTGCTCTACGGCCACCTGGATAAGCAGCCCGAGTTCAACGGCTGGCGCGGCGATCTCGGGCCCTGGACGCCCAAGCTCGAAGACGGCCGGCTCTACGGCCGCGGCGGCGCCGACGACGGCTACGCCATCTATGCCGCCATCACCGCCCTGCTCGCGCTCGACGCCCAGGGCGTGCCGCGCCCGCGCTGCGTGGGCCTGATCGAAACCTGCGAGGAGAGCGGCAGCTTTGACCTGCCCGCCTACCTGGACGTGCTCAAGCCCCGGCTGGGCGAGGTGTCCCTGGTGGTCTGCCTGGACTCCGGCGCCGGAGACTACGACCGACTCTGGCTGACCACCTCGCTGCGCGGCATGGTCTCGGGCGTGCTCAAGGTCGAGGTGCTGACCGAGGGCATCCACAGCGGCGACGCCTCGGGCGTGGTGCCTTCGTCCTTCCGCATCCTGCGCCAGGTGCTGGACCGGCTGGAAGACAGCAAGACCGGCCGCCTGCTGCCCGAGAGCTTCCACTGCGAGATCCCCGGCGCACGGCTGGAGCAGGCCCGCGCCACGGCCGCCATCCTGAAGGACGAGGTCTACAAGCGCCTGCCCTGGGCCTGCGGCGCCGATGGCGGCCCGGTGCTGCCGATGACAACGGACCCGGTCGAGGTGCTGCTGAACCGCACCTGGCGGCCGACCCTGTCGGTCGTGGGCGTGGACGGCTTCCCGGAGCTCAAGAACGCCGGCAATGTGCTGCGCCCCTACACGGCCTTCAAGCTCAGCTTGCGCCTGCCGCCGCTGGTGGACGGCAATGCGGCCGCGCTGCAGCTCAAGGCGCTGCTGGAGGACAACGCGCCTTACAACGCCAAAGTCAGCTTCGTGCCCGACGGCCGCGCCGGCGCCTTAGGCGCCACGGGCTGGAACACGCCCGAGCTGGCGCCCTGGCTGAGCCAGGCGCTCGAATCCGCCAGCCAAGACCAGTTCGGCGCCCCGGCGGGCTACGTCGGCCAGGGCGGCACCATCCCCTTGATGGGCATGCTGCAGCAGGGCTTCCCCAAAGCGCAGATGATGGTTTGCGGCGTGCTCGGGCCCAAGAGCAATGCGCATGGGCCGAATGAGTTCCTGCACGTGCCGTATGGCAAGCGGCTGACG
>CALMQC010000204.1 GCA_937871895.1 uncultured Roseateles sp.
CTCGGCCGGCTTGACCTCTGGCAAGACCGCAGGCGCCGGAGGCCTCGCAACTTGGGCAGGCGCTGGGGCGGGCGCCTGCTCCAGCAAGGCCATGAACTCACGCGTGAAGCGGCTCGGGCACCCAACCGCCAGGCTGACCTGCACCACGGGCTCGTCCACCCTGACCGCGCTGGTCAGACGCGCTCGCAATTGCGGCGGCTCGCCTTCCAGGCGCATCTGCAGCAGACCCGCCGGCACGCGCGCATCGCCGGCCTGAACGTCGGCACGCAGGCATTGCTCACTGAGCGCCTCGCTCGGGCCCAGGTTGATGGGAAAGAGCAAGTCGAGCGGCTGCCCAAGGCGCGAACGCACCAAGGGCGGCTCAACACCAAGCGCCCAGGGACTGGACGTCAGCGAGCACAGCAGCGTGAAGCAGGCACCCTGAAAGATCAGGCGCTCAGCCGTCTTGGACATGGCCAGGCGGTGTGGGCGAGAGGGATGGGATGGGGGAAGAACGGCGCGGCGACTCTAGCACGCAGGATCGGACACGACGGGGCTCGCAAGCCCGGCACAATCGTCCCAAACACACAGTCAGCCGCGCCCGGGTTACAAGCCCATGGCGCGCCCAAGCCAGGGTCCAGCGCGCGTCATGAACGTCCACAGCCTCACGCCCGAAGAACGCAGCGCCATCGAGTCCGGGCCCTGGTTCAGCAAACTCTCCGCCAGCTTGCGCCAGGCGATCCTGGATTGCAGCGCGGTGCGCCGCATCAAGGACGGCTCCGCCCTCACCTACCGGGGCGAGCCCGCCGAGGAATGGTGCGGCGTGGCGCATGGCGCGGTGCGCGTCAGCTCGGTCTCGCTGTCGGGCAAGCAGGTGGCGCTGACCTATGTGGAGCCCGGCATCTGGTTTGGCGACATCGCCCTCTTCGACGGCCTGCCCCGCACGCACGACGCCCACGCCCATGGCGACACCACGCTGCTGTGCGTGCGCAAGCCGGACTTTCATGCCCTGCTGGCCCAGCACACCGAGCTCTATGAGGCCCTGCTGCGGCTGAACTGCCGGCGCCTGCGGCTGATGTTCGACATGGTCGAAGACCTCAACACCCGCCCGCTGGCCGCGCGCCTGGCCAAGCAGGTGCTTTTCCTGGCTCGCAGTTATGGCGTGACCGAGGGCAGCGAAACCCGCATCGGCCTGCAGCTCGCACAGGAGGACCTGGCCCAGTTGCTCGGCGCCTCGCGCCAGCGCGTCAATCAGGAGTTGAAGAGCTTTGAACGCGACGGCGCGGTGCGCGTCGAGCCCACACGCCTCGTCGTGCTGGACAGCGCCAAGCTGCTGGCCGCCGCCGGGAAGTAAGCCGCCATGGACGCCTACACCGGCACCCGCGCGCCCTCCCACGCTCTCGACATCGCTGCACTCAGCGCCTGGCTTACTGACCATGTCGAAGGCTTTGCCGGGCCCTTGAGCGTGGCGCAGTTCAAGGGCGGTCAGTCCAACCCCACCTACCAACTCAGCACCCCCGGCGCCAGCTATGTGATGCGCAGCAAGCCCGCGCCTGTCGCGCAGCTGCTGCCCTCGGCGCACGCCATCGAGCGCGAGTTCCGCGTGATGCAGGCACTCGCCGACAGCGCCGTGCCGGTGCCGCGCATGCTGGCGCTGTGCGAGGACGAAGCCGTCATCGGCCGCGCCTTCTATGTGATGGAGTTCAAGGCCGGCCGCATCCTGTGGGACCAAAGCCTGCCCGGCCTGACGCCGCCCGAGCGCGCCGCCCACTACGACGAGATGAACCGCGTGATCGCGGCCCTGCATCAGGTGGACTTCCAGGCCCTGGGCCTGGCTGACTTCGGCAAGCCCGGCAACTACTTCGAGCGCCAGATCGGCCGCTGGAGCAAGCAGTACCTGGCCTCGGTCACCCAGCCCAACCCGGCGATGGATGCATTGCTGGAGTGGCTCCCTGCGCACATCCCGGCCTCGGCGCGCGATTCAGCCGAGGTCAGCATCGTGCACGGCGACTACCGGATGGACAACCTGGTCTTTGACGCCACTGCGCCGCGCGTCGTCGCCGTGCTGGACTGGGAACTGTCCACGCTTGGGCATCCGCTGGCCGACTTCAGCTACCACTGCATGAGCTGGCACGTGAAGGCCTCCGGCATTGCGCGCGGCCTGGCTGGGCAAGACCTGGCGTTGCTCGGCATCCCGAGCGAGCGCGCCTATGTGGAGCGCTACTGCGAACGCACCGGCCGCGC
>CALMQC010000205.1 GCA_937871895.1 uncultured Roseateles sp.
TGCACGCTGAGGCGCAGGCGGCTGCTGCGGGTCAGCAGGGCGTCCACGCGCAGCAGAGGTGCCGGCAGGCCCTCGGTCGCGCGTTCGGCATTGCGGATGAGGTTGAGCAAGGCTTGCTCCAGCTGCGCGGCATCGGCGCGCACTAGCAGCGTGGGGGGCTGCACGGCAAAGCGCGCCTCACCGCCCCGCGCCACCCAGGCCGGCGCGACGGCCAGCTGCAGGCGTGCGAAGAGGGCCTGAAGCTCAACGACTTCCAGCTGCGGCGGTGGCGCCTCGCTGAGCTGGCGGAAGTCGGTCACAAAACGGCGCAGGCCGGCTGCGCGGCGGGCGATGGTGTCGAGCGCCAGCTGGCGCTCGGCCGGGTCGTCCAGCTCGCCAGCGGCCTGGGCGAGGCTGGCGATGGGGGTGAGCGAATTCATGATCTCGTGCGTCAGCACCTGCACGAGCTGACGCCAGGCCTCCAGGCGCTCGGCCTCCAGTGCTGATTCGAGCGGCAGCAGCACCAGCAGGGTCAGCGCCCGGCCGTCGAACTGCAGCGGCTGCAGCGCCAGGCTCCAGCGCTCGGGGCCGCGTTCGGTGTCGATCACGAGTTGGCCCGCTTGGTGCCCCGCCACGCGCGCCAGGAGTTGCTGACGCAGCGCGTCGGGCGATTGGGCCGCGCCGGGCGCGAGCAGGCGGCGGGCGCGTTGCGAAAGCGGCTCCAGCTGGTCCGCGCTGGTGGCGAGCCAGGCGGCAGCGGGCAGGTGGTCCAGCAGGGTCTGCAGGCGCAGCAGCTCGGTGGGGGAGGGTGGGGGTGCCGGGGGCTCTGCGGCGGGCGCTGGCAGCTTGCGGCGCAGGCCGAGCAGGGCGAGGCCGATCACCGCCAGCAGCAGCGCCACGCTGAGCGGCCGCGCGCCGCCTTGCGCGGCGAGCCAACCGGCAGCTAGGAACAGCGCAGCGCTGACGGGCTTTCTAGAGTCCATGCTTCTCCAGCCGTCGGTAGAGCGCTGCGCGTGAGAGGCCGAGCTGGCGTGCGGCCTCGCTGAGGTTGCCTTCGGCCGCGTGCACGGCACTGATCAACGCAGCGCGCTCTTGCGCGGCGAGCGAGCGGGCGGGCAGGGGTGCGGGTGTTTCGGCGGGCTCTTGCACGCTGGCATCCGGCGCGTCCCGCAGCGCCTCATGGCAGGTGGCCACCAGGCGCGCGTTGTCCCAGGGCTTGGTCACAAAGTCGAAGGCACCGAGCTTGATGGCCTGCACGGCCAGCGGCAGGTCGGCGTACGCCGTCATGGCCAGCACCACGGGGGCGTGGGGCAGGGCCAGCACCTCGCGCAGCAGCCGCAGGCCTTGCTGGCCGTCGGTGTGGCCGGGGCCGAAGTTCAGGTCCAGCAACAGCAGCGCCGGTTGCCATTGCTGCAGCGTGGGCAGCAGCTCGGCGGGCCGGGTCAGGCAGCGCACGGGGCCCACGCGGCGCTGCAGCAGCAACTGCGCGCTGAGGCCGACGTCGGCATCGTCGTCGAGCACGAGCAAGCGGGGAGGCGCCAGGTCCATGGGCTGCATCTTCGCTGCAGCCGCAGCCGCTGGCAGCCCGGGTGTCCG
>CALMQC010000206.1 GCA_937871895.1 uncultured Roseateles sp.
CCGTGGCGGCCAAGCCCTGATCAAGCCGCTGGCGCGAGGCTGCCGTCCAGGCCCTCGTAGCCGCCCACCATCACGATGCGGTTGCGGCCCAAGGCCTTGGCTTCGTAGAGGCCCTGGTCGGCGCGCTCCAGCACCTCGGTGGGTGTGATCTGGCTGTCGGGCACGATGGTGAGCAGGCCGCCCGACAGCGTCACATGCGAGGCCACGGTGGAGTCGGGGTGCGGCAGGGCGGCCGCGTCGAGGGCGGCGCGCAGCGCATCCACCACCACCCAGGCGCCCGGCGTGGGCGTGTTGGGCAGGATCAGCGCGAACTCCTCGCCGCCGTAGCGCGCCGCACAGTCGCTGGGCCGACGGCAGGCCTGCAGGAAGACATTGGCCACTTGTTTGAGGCAGGCGTCGCCCGCGCCGTGGCCGAGGCTGTCGTTGTAGCGCTTGAAGAAGTCCACGTCGCACAGCACGATGCTGAGAGGCTGCTTGGAGCGCCGGGCCAGGTCCATCTCCTGGCGCAGCCGGGTGTCGAGCGCGCGGCGGTTGAGCAGGCCGGTGAGGGCGTCCACCGTGGCCAGCGCGTGCAGCTGGGCGTTGGCGCCGTGCAGGGCCTGGGCCAGCTCGACGAGGCGCTCGCGCATCTGCACCAGGCGCTGCATGGCGCGCAGCTTGGCCTGCAGGATCATCGGCGCCACGGGGCTGACGAGGTGGTCGTCACCGCCCGCTTCAATGCTGAGCCAGACCTCGTGCTCGTCGCCACGCGGCGAGACAAAGATGATGGGCGTCCAGCTGTTGCCGTCGGCAGCACGCAATGCGGCCGCGAAACGCTGGTCCTCGTCGCCGAGCCGGTCCACGCAGATCAGCACCACATCGGGCGCAAGCTGGCGGAACAGGCTGAGGGCGGCGTCGCTGGATTCGGCCGCCTGGGCACGGTGGCCGGCGGCATCCACTTCCCGGACGAGGGCGGCGCGGGCCGCACAGTCGGTGCCGAGGATCAGCACCAGGAGCGATTGCAGGCTGGAGATCAGATCAGGGTGCACAAACAGACCAGGCAATGCGGCAGATGCGCGATTGTGATCGCCTCCACAATGCCGTCATGCGGGAGTTCCAGAGGTTTCTCGTCGGCGGCGCGGTGCGCGACCGCCTGCTCGGCCTGCCGGTGAAGGACCGGGACTGGGTCGTCGTCGGCGCCAGCCCCGAAGCCTTGCTGAAAGCTGGCTACCAGCCCGTGGGCAAGGACTTCCCGGTCTTCTTGCACCCCGAGACGCACGAGGAAGTCGCCCTGGCCCGCACCGAGCGCAAAACCGCCCCCGGCTACCACGGCTTTGCCTTCCACGCTGCGCCCGACGTGACGCTGGAGCAAGACCTGACCCGCCGGGACCTGACCATCAACGCCATGGCCGAGGACGAAGCCGGCCGCGTCATCGACCCCCACGGCGGCCAAGCCGACCTGGCGGCCAAAGTGCTGCGTCACGTCTCCCCGGCTTTTGCCGAAGACCCCGTGCGCATCCTGCGCCTGGCGCGCTTTGCGGCCCGGTTTGCCGACTTCACGGTCGCGCCCGAGACGTTGCAGCTGATGCGCGACATGGTCGAGGCCGGCGAGGTGGACGCCTTGGTGCCCGAGCGCGTCTGGCAGGAGCTGTCGCGCGGGCTGATGGAAGCGGCCCCCGCGCGCATGCTGACCGTGCTGCGCGAAGCGGGCGCGCTCAAGCGCCTGCTGCCCGAGGTGGACGCGCTCTTTGGTGTGCCCCAGCCCGAAGCCCACCACCCCGAGATCGACACCGGCGTGCACCTGCTCCTGGTGCTGCAGCAGTGCGCCCGCTTCAATCACCCGCTGCCTGTGCGCTTTGCCGCGCTGTGCCATGACCTCGGCAAGGGCACGACGCGCCGCGACGAATGGCCCCGCCACATCGGCCACGAAAGCCGCAGCGAGAAGCTGGCCGCCAAGGTGGCCGAGCGCTGGAAGGTGCCCACCGACTGCCGCGAACTGGCCCTACTGGTGGCGCGCGAGCACACCCATGTGCACCAGAGCAGCGGCTTTGGCCCCGAGGCCAGGCTGCGCCTCTTGGAGCGCAGCGACGCCTGGCGCCGCCCCGAGCGCTTTGCCCAGCTGCTGCAGGCCTGCGAGGCCGATGCCCGCGGCCGCACCGGCTTCGAGGACCGCAACTACTCCCAGGCCGCACGCCTGGCCGCCGACCTCGCCGCCACGCTGGCCATCGACCAAGCGGCCGTGAGCAGCGCGGCCTTGGCGCGCGGGCTCAAAGGCCCGGACGTGGGGCGGGCGATCCGATTGGCCCGCCTGAATGCGCTGGAAGCCGCAGGCTGAGAAAATCCCCGCCATGAACGCGCCCCAGCCCACTTTGCTCACGGACCTGCCCGCCCTGATGGCCCACATGGGCCAGCAGGCCCGCGCCGCCGCCACCGCGCTGGCCG
>CALMQC010000207.1 GCA_937871895.1 uncultured Roseateles sp.
CGGACAGCTTGATGGACTGGATGTCGGCGTGCGAGCCGATGATGGCAGCGCGGTAGGGGTGGCCTTCCGGGAAGAGCGCGGCGTAGAGTGCCTCGTCGGCCACGCCATAGGGGCGGTTCTCGGTGGTCTGGCGGCGCTCGTTGCGCACCACGTCCTGCTGGTTGGCCAGGGCGACAGCGTCCACCTCGTCGAGCATGTAGCCCAGCATGTCGGACTTGAGCCAGAGCCCCAGGGCCAGTTGGTGCGAAGGCAGGGTGAAGAAGTAGTTGGTGCGGTCGAAGTTGGTGGAGCCGTTGCTGTCGGTGCCGCCGGCTGCGTCGATGAACTTGTCGAACTGGCCGCGCGGCACGTGCTTGCTGCCGGCAAACATCAGGTGCTCGAAGAGGTGGGCAAAGCCGGTCTGGCCGGTGGCCTCGTTGCGCGGGCCGGCGTGAACCCAGAGGTTGAAGGCCACCAGGGGCAGCCGGTGGTCCTCGACCAGGATGACCTCAAAGCCGTTCTCCAGCCGGAACTTCTCATGCCGGATGGCGAGCCGGCCTTGTTCGGTCACGACCGCGCCCTGCACCTGGGCGGCTGCGGGCTGCGGCGCCGCAGCGGCGGCCACGAGGACACCCACCAGGGCGAGCACGGAAGCAAAGTGGTTCAGACGCATGGCAGCAAGGGGCAAAGGACAGCAGAGCAGGAAGTGTGGGGAGCATCGCGCGGTGGCCGGCAGTGCCGTCCGTCATGCGCCTCCGGACCAGGGAAAGTAGCGCGCCAGCAGCGCGAGCCACAGCGGCGCGGTTGCGACATAGGCCACGGTAGAGAGCACCGTGGCAGCCGTCGTCTCGGCCTCCAGCGCGCGGTAGCGCTGGGCAAAGATCAGGGCGTTGGAGCCAATCGGCAGCGCGCCCATCATCACGATCACGGCGAGCGGCAGGCCCGAGAGCCCGAAGCCCCAATGCGCGCACACCAGCACCAGCGCCGGCTGCACCATCAGCTTGACGAGCACCAGGCCCAGCATGCCGCGCCAGGCCGTCGGCCAGCCGTATTGCGCGAGCGACAGGCCAATCAAGGTCAGGCACAGCGGCACCACGGCCGTCCCAAGCATTTGCAGCGCTTCGTCGATCACGGCCGGCAGCGGCCAGCCGGTGGCGTTCCAGCTGAGGCCCACCACCACAGGCAGCACCACAGGGTGGATCACGGTGTTACGAGCCGTTTGCAGCAGGGTCGCGGCCAGGCTGCTGCTGCCTTGCTCGCGGGCCAAGTCGAGCTCGACGAGCAGGGTCAACATGATGAGCAGGACCAGCGCATGCAGGCTGACCACGGTGATGTGGATGGCCAGCCCCGTCTCGCCAAACACACCGGCCGCCAGCGGGATTCCCACCTGCAGCGTGTTGCCAAATCCCGCCGTGATGGCCTTGACGCTGGGCTCGGCTGCGCTGCGACGGCGTGGGCGCTGCCACAGGTAGACCAGGGCAATCAGCCCCAGCACCGGCACGAAGAAGGCGGCCAGCAGCGACCAGGGCAGCGCATGGGTGTCGAGCCGCGCGGTGGTACGCACCAGCAAGGCGGGCACGAAGAGATAGAAGGCCGCATTGGCCAGCACGCGCGCCGGGTCGCCCTCGCCCAGCAGCTTGGACCGGCCCGCCGCCCAGCCCAGGCCCACGGCCGCCAGGATGGCCAGCAGCTTGGCGACGATGGCAAAGCTCATGCGACGGCTTGCAGCTCGATCTCGAAACTGAAGCGGCTGCCACTGCCGGGTGTGCTTTCGACGGTGATCTGCCCGCCCATCAGGCGCACCAGTTCCTGGCTGATCGAGAGGCCGAGCCCTGAGCCGCCCTGGCGGCGTGGCAGGTCGCCGAGTTGCTCGAAGGGCTGGAAGAGCCGCGTTGATTGCTCGGGCGAGAGGCCGATGCCGGTGTCGCTGACCGCGCAGGCCAGGCGCTGCGCACCGCTGGCCGTGGCAGGGACGAGGTCCACCTGCAGGCGTACGTGGCCCGCGTCGGTGAACTTGATGGCGTTGGCCAGCAGGTTGAGCAGCACCTGGCGCAGGCGCTGGCCGTCCAGCACGGCGTGTGCCGGCAAGGCGGGGTCGAGGTCGAGCTGCAGGTCCAGCTGCTTGGCATCGGCACGCGGGCGCAGGCTCTGGATGACGATGTCGAAGAGCGCGCGCAGATCGACATTGGTGGCCTTGAGCGTGATCTTGCCGGCCTCGATGCTGGCCATGTCGAGCACATCGTCGATCAGCGTCAGCAGGTGGTCGCCGGAGTCGCGCATCACGGTCAGGCGTGCCTGCTGCTGGGACGTGAGCTGCGGGTCCATCTGCAGCAGTTGCACAAAACCGAGGATGCCGTTGAGCGGGGTGCGCAGCTCGTGGCTCATGGTGGCCAGGAAGCGGCCCTTGCTGAGTGCAGCGGCCTCGGCGCGCTCGGAGGCCTCGCGCAGCGCGGCCGTGCGCGAGGCCACCTGCTCTTCCAGCCGGTCGCGGTGGGCCTGCAGCTCCAGCTCGGCCTCGCGGCGCTGGGTGACGTCGGTGACGATGCCCTCGATCTCGCGCTCGCCGGCATTGCCGGTCCAGTGCGCACTCAGCTCAATGAAGCGCCGGGCGCCATCGGGCCGGCGCAATTCCAGCGGCAATTGACGCACCTGGCCCTCGCGGCCGAGGCGTTCTTCCAGGCCCCGGGCGGCCTCGGGCGCAAGGCCGAGCAGGTCGGCCAGGCGCTGAGGCTCGGTGGGCTCACGACCCTCGGGGAGGCCGAGCAGGTCTACCAGCGCATGGTTGATGCGCACCACGCGGCCCAGATGGTCGGCCACGAAGATGCCTTCGCTGGCGTTCTGAAAGAGGCTGCGGTAGCGGGCCTCGGAGGTGGCCAGCTCGGCATGGGCGGCATGCAGGGTCTGGCTCATGGCATTGAACTGGCGCGTCAGGTCGCCGATCTCGTCGCGCGAGACCACGTCCACCTGGGCGCCCAGCTCGCCACTGGCCACACGCTTGGCAAATTGGCCGAGGCGCTGCACCGGCCGCTTGACCAGCAGTTGCATCAGCAGCAGGCTGCCCACCACCACGCCCGTGAGCACGGTGGCCAGCAGCAGGCCGACGAGGCGCCGCGAGGCGGCCAGCTTGGCCTCCAGCCCGGCGCGGGTGCTGATCAAGGTGGCGCGGGCAATCACCTCTTCACTGCCCTTGCCGACGGGCTGGTAGTGGATGTCGAAATGCCACTCCATGGGGCGCACCGGCGGCTCGGTGCGGCGGCGCCAGGCCCAGCCCGGCGGCAGCCCCAGGCCCTGCAGCTCGACGCTGTGGACCTCGGGGTCGGCCATGATGGCGCCGAGCATCTCGCTGACGGTGGCGCGGTCGAGATTCCAGATCGGGCCGGCCATGCCGTGTTCGATGAGGGCCGCCAGGCGGGTCTGGCGCGCCTCCAGTTCACGGTCCAGCCGCGCCTCTTCACGCGCCAGCCAGCCCCAGCCCACCACCACCACCAGCACCGTGGTCAACAGCGTGAGACCCGCGACCACGCGGGCTTGAAGGCCGAACTGCATGGGCCGCTGGCGCTACTTGGTCGTCTTGGCAGTGGCTTTGGCACCCGTCTTGGCGCCAGCCTTTGGTGGGAACTTGGACGCACGGGGCTCGAACTCGAACACGACCTTGCCCTCCTTCTTGTCGTAGACCAGGAATGCCTTGAACTTGCGTCGCGTCTTGTTGGAGACGAAGTTCTCCAGCAGGTCGGTCTTGCCTTCACTCAGCAGCTTGCTGGCCTGCGCCGGCTCAATCGGCTGCTGCAGGATGATCTTGCCCGTCTTGAAGTCGCAGGTCACGTGGGCACCCACGCTGTGCTCGCACACGTAGTTGCTGCCGTGCTCAAAAACGTGACCTTTGCACTTGGGGCAGGCGCCCAAGGAGGTCTGGGACGAGAAGTCCACCGGCTCGCCGTCGCCCTCGCCGTCTTTGGCAGCGTCGCCGAAGTCGAACTCCAACTTCCAGTTGGCGATCTCCTCGTCATAGACCAGGGCCATCTCGGCCGTGAAGGGCCAGCCGGCCTTGGAGCGGAAGCCCTCCAGCGGCCCGATGCGCTTGTCGCGCAGAAAGGCCTCGACCTCATGCAACTCGAAGCTGCGGCCCGCCGGGATCTTGGTGATGGAGAAGCCGCAGCCTTCGGCGCCCGCCTCCTTGCCCGTGCAGGTGAAGCGGCGGTAGTTCTCTTTGACGACGCCGCCGCACTTGGGACAAGGCGTCTTGAGCGTGGCGTAGTCGCCCGGGATGGTGTCGCGGTCATAGCCCTTGGCCTTGGCGACCATCTTCTCGGTCATGGCAGCGATCTCGGCCATGAACTGCTCGCGCTTGAGCTTGCCCTTCTCCATTTGGGCGAGCTGGTACTCCCAGTCGCCGGTGAGCTCGGGCTTGGTCAGGTCCTCGACCTCCAGTCCGCGCAACAGCGTCATCAGCTGGAAGGCCTTGGCCGTGGGGATCAGCTCGCGGCC
>CALMQC010000208.1 GCA_937871895.1 uncultured Roseateles sp.
GGCCGGCCCGGGCGGGAAGAAGTCGCAAGTTTAGGTGGGCGTGTGCGGTGGCCTGGACGGCCGCCGCGCTGCGAGCTTTGAGTCACTCAGGGCTTGACACGGCAAGCCGCGCGCAGAAATTCACAGGGCCTGACCAAGGGCACTCTTGATCCGGCCGATCTGCTCGCTACGCTCGGCCTGGAGGTGGAGATGCGGGCTGCTCGTGCAGGTGGAGCAGTGTGCCCGGCTGCACCTTCCGGATTCGGCGCTTGCTCGCGCCGCCGCGGTGCCGCCAGGAGACCCCCTTTTGATTCCAGCTCCCCACCCCCTCGACGAAGCCGCAAGGCTGGCGGCCCTGCGCCGTCTCGGGGTGCTGGACACGCCGGCCGAGCCCGGGTTTGACGAGCTGGTGGCCGCCGCCGCTGCCGTTTGCGGCACCCCGATTGCGCTGGTCAGCCTGGTGGACGAAGAGCGCCAATGGTTCAAGGCCCGGGTGGGCCTGACGGCCGAGCAGACGCCGCGTGACCTGGCCTTTTGTGCCCATGCCATCCTGGGGCCCGACGTGCTGGAGGTGCGCAACGCCAGCGCCGACGCGCGCTTTGCCGACAACCCGCTGGTGACCGGCGACCCTGGTATCCAGTTCTACGCCGGTGCGCCCATCCAGTTGGCTGACGGCTCGCGCATGGGCACGCTGTGCGTGATCGACCGCGTGCCGCGTGCGCTGGACGCTCACCAGCGCGCGGTGTTGCAGCAGCTCAGCCGCGCGGCGTCCGCAGCGCTGGAGCTGCGCCGTGATGCGCGGCACCACGCCGAGCAGTCGGCCGAGCTGCGCGCCGAGCGTGACTACCTCTCGTCGGTGATCGAGAGCACCGGCGTGGGCACCTGGCGCTGGAACATCGCCACCGGGGCCACGCGCTTCAACGAGCGCTGGGCCGAGATCCTGGGCTATGCGCTCTATGAGCTGGAGCCCACCACCGTCGAGACCTGGACGCAGCTCGTCCACCCGACCGACCTGCAGCGCGCCGACGAGCGCCTGCGCCGGCACTTCGACGGCATTGACGAGCGTTTTGAATGCGAGCTGCGGGCGCGCCACCGCCGCGGCCACTGGGTCTGGATCCGGACGGTGGGCCGGGTGCTGACGCGCACGTCCGCCGGCCAGCCCGAATGGATGTTTGGCACCCATGTGGACTGCACACACGAGGTCGAGGGCCGCGAGGCCCTGCAGCGCGCGCGTCAGCGCCTGGAGCTGGCGCTTGAAGGCGGCAACCTGGCTGTCTGGGAGTACGACGTGCGCGGCAACTACCTGTCGTGGGAGCGCCGCATCTTCCAGCTCTACGGCCTGCCCGAGGACGCCTCCGACCTCAGCTACGACGAGTGGCTGACCCTCATCCACCCTGACGACCGGGCCCGTGTCGCGCACGAGGTGAGCGAGGTGGTCGAGGGCCGCAAGCCCTATGACATCAAGTTCCGCATCATCCGGCCCGATGGCTGCGTGCGCTACATGCGCTCGGCCGCGCGCGCCAGCCTGAACAGCATGGGCCGCGTGGTGGCGCTGCTGGGCACCACCTGGGACATGACCGATGTGTTCGAGCTCGGCAGTGAGCTGGAGCGCCAGCACGAGCTGATGCACGTCACGCTGCAGTCCATTGGCGAGGCGGTGATCACGACCGACCCCTTTGGCCTGATCACCTGGCTCAACCCCGTGGCCGAGCGCCTGACTGGCTGGCGGACGGCCGAGGCCAATGGCCGCCTGCTGGAAGACGTGGTGCAGTTGGTCAACGAGGAGAGCGGCCTGCCGCTGCACAACCTGCTCGGCAGTTGCCTGGACCCGGTCGCGCCGTCCGAGCTTCAGGGCCCGGTGGCGCTGGTGTCACGCACGGGCCAGCGCCTGGCCGTGGAAGAAACCGGCGCGCCGCTGCGCGACGCCGAAGGGCAGGTGCTCGGAGCCGTGCTGGTGCTGCGCGATGTGAGCGAGCAGCACCGCCTGAACCGCGAGATGAGCCACCGCGCCAAGCACGACGCGCTGACCGACCTGGTCAACCGCCAGGAGTTTGAGCTGCGGCTGGCACGGGTGCTGGAGCAGTCCAAGGTGCACGGCACCCTGCACACGCTGCTCTATCTGGACCTCGACCAGTTCAAGCTGGTCAACGACGCCTGCGGTCACGCGGTGGGCGACGAGCTGCTCAAGCAACTGGCGCAGATGTTCCGCACGCTGGTGCGCTCGCGCGACACCCTGGCCCGCATGGGCGGCGACGAGTTCGGGATGATCCTGGAGCAATGCTCCAGCAGCCAGGCGCTGCGGGTGGCGCAGCAGATCTACGAGCGCATGGACGCCTTCCGCTTCGAGCATGATGGCCGGCGCTTCCGCATCGGGGCCAGCATCGGGCTCGTGCAGATCGACGCCGACTCGGGCGACCTGGCCGCCGTCATCAAGGCCGCTGATGCCGCCTGCTACGCCGCCAAGGAGGCCGGCCGCAACCGCGTGCACGTCTGGAACGAGGGCGACCGCGCCATCCGTGAGCGCAGCGGCGACATGGCCTGGGCCACGCGCATCACCCAGGCGCTGGACGACGACCGCTTCGTGCTTTACGTTCAACCCATCCTGCCCTTGGGCGCAAGCACCGACTCTGGCGGTTGGAATGGCGAGGCGCTGGTGCGCATGCTGAACGCCGACGGAAGCCTGGTGCCGCCGGGTGCCTTCCTGCCTGCGGCGGAGCGCTTTGGCCTTGCGCCACGGCTCGACCAGTGGGTGGTGCGCGAATCCATCCGCTGGCTCAGCGAAGGTGAGCGTGCCGAGCAGGTGGCCTCGCTGCACGTCAACCTCTCGGCCTGTTCGCTGGCCGACACCAATTTCTGCGATGCCTTGTTGGCCGAGCTGGCCGACCTGGCGCCCCGCCTCTGTGCCAAGCTGTGCTTCGAGATCACCGAGACCGTGGCCATCGCCAACCTCACCGAGGTGGCCAGCTTCGTGAACGGCCTGCGCGAGCTGGGCGCCTGCGTGGCGCTTGACGACTTTGGCGCCGGGGCCTCGCACTTTGGCTACCTCAAGTCGCTCAAGGTGGACATCATCAAGGTCGATGGCCAGTTCATCAAAGGCATGCTGCAGGACCCAGTGGACGACGTCTCGGTGCGCGGCTTCCTGGAGGTGGCGCGCGTGCTGGGCGTGCGCACCGTGGCCGAGTTTGTGGACAGCGAGGCCGTGCTGGAGCGCTGCCGCGAGCTGGGCTTTGACTTTGCCCAGGGCTATTTCCTAGGGCGGCCTGAGCCCATGGCGGACTTGGCTGCGGCGGTCGCCCAATAGGTTCGTCGGCCCCCTGTCCGAGTGCCCGTGGCTCGGGGATTGCTGGCAGCGGGCCGCGCCCCGACCATGGCGGCATGAACTCGGAAGACAGCGTTCACCCCAGGCCCCTGACCTCAGGCCCCGACGCGGGCGCCCCTTTGTCTCAGGACGCCGCCGCGCGCCTGCGCGCCCTGGAAGGCCTGCGCGACGAGCTGCAGCGCCTGCATGCCGAGCTGGAGTTTGTGCGCCTGATGCTCAAGCTGCGCGCCAAGCCCGAGTAACACCAGCGCAGCTCTCCCTGCGACCTTCGCCCCGTCACCTTCTGGCGGGGAAAACCATCCCCCGGCAAACGCTTTCACGCTCCCTACACTGCGCAGCCTGCGCACGGCCCTCCGAGCTGTGGGCGTGATTGGGAGTCTGTCGGGATGTCGAGCATTTGGATGCAGCGGGCCATGCGGGCCTTGGTGGTGGTTTCAGTGGCGATGCTGGTGGCCTGCGGCGGCGGTTCGGGCGGCAGTGCCCCGATCGTCACGCCCACGCCCACGACGCCGCAGCCCCCGGCCTTCGTCGCGCCCGACTGGTTCCCCAAGGGCGTGGCCGACAGCCTGCCCCAGCTGGAGATCACCACCGTCAACGCGGCGCCCATCGTCAGCCGCGATGACTACGTCAAGGGCAGCTACAAGCTCTCGGGCACCGGCGTCACCGCCGCAGAGGGCGCGCTCGAGATCAAGGGCCGCGGCAACTCCACCTGGGACTGGCCCAAGAAGCCCTACCGCTTGAAGCTGGGCGCTGCCGCCGGTTTGCTCGGCATGCCCTCCAGCAAGCACTGGGTGCTGCTGGCCAACTACGCCGACAAGACCCTGGTGCGCAACGACACCGCGTTCACCTTCAGCCGCAGCCTGGGCCTGGCCTACACCGTGCGCGACCGCCACGTCGAGGTCACGCTCAACGGCCAATACCTGGGCGTCTACCAACTCACCGAGCACGTCCGCATTGCGCCGGATCGTGTCAACGTCCCCGAGCTCAAGGTGGGCGACACGGCGGCGCCTGCGGTCACCGGGGGCTACTTCATGGAAGTGGACTTCCGCATGCACAAGGACTACTGCAAGGACCCTGGCGTGCTGCCCTACTCGCCCTTCTGCGTTGGCGGCGTGAACACCCAGCGCAACACCGTGCTCTGCCTTGACTCCACGCACGGCATGGACCCCGCCTGCCTGAAAGAGCCCGAGACCCTGCTCGCCCCCGAGTGGGCCGCCCAGCGCGCCTACCTGGAGAAGTACTACGCCGACTTCGAGGCCGCGCTCTTCGGCCCCGACTTCAAAGATTCCGCCAAAGGCTATGCCGCATACGTCGATGTCGATTCCGTCGTGGACTACTACCTGATCAACGAGCTGTTCAAGAACGTGGACGGCGCCGTGGCCAGCTTCTTCATCGTCAAGCAGCGCGACGGCAAGTTCAGCTTCGGCCCCATCTGGGACTTCGACCTCGCGCTCGGCAACGCCGGCTACAACGACGTTGACAAGACCTATGGCTGGCACATCCGCAAGGCCACCTGGTTTGCCCGCTTCTTTGAAGACCCTGCCTTCGCCGCCAAGGTCAAGG
Source organism: uncultured Roseateles sp. (assembly GCA_937871895.1). Lineage (GTDB taxonomy): Bacteria > Pseudomonadota > Gammaproteobacteria > Burkholderiales > Burkholderiaceae_C > Pelomonas. The sequence goes on from CALMQC010000208.1 coordinate 4,862, forward strand.
CGCGCTGGGCTGCGCTCAAGACGGCCGGCAAGTTCGAGGAAATCTTCCAGTACGCCCAAGCCCGCGCCAGTTGGCTGGAGAAGATGCAGCAGAAGAACTTCACCACCTGGCCCATCTTCAACTGGACCACCTGGTACACCCGCTACGTGGGCGGCAGCTACGCGGCCGAGGTGAAGGAGATGCTGCGCTGGCAGCGCGAGCGCTATGCGTGGATGGATGGCGAGATGAGCAAGTAGGCCGGCGTGTTGGCAGTCGCTAGTCCAGCGGCTGTGTCTGCGGCGTGCGCTTGAAGGCGGCCTTGTCAAACCCCAGCTGCGCCGCCCGCTCCAGCAGCGCCTGCAGCGCCGCCTCGTCCATCTGCGGCGTGCGTGACAGCACCCAGGCGTACTTGCGGCTCGGCGCGCCCACCAGCACCTGCCGGTAGTCGGCGTCCAGCGCCAGCACCCAGTAGTCGCCATAGAAGGGCCAGAAGAAGCTAAGGCGCAGCTTGGCGTTGTTGCTGCCTTCCACCACCTTGGCGTGGCCCTTGACCGAGTCCACGCTGCCATCGCTCTGCCGGCAGCGGTTGACCACCTCCACCCGCTCACCATCCAACCGGTAGCGCGCCTGCGTGTCCGCCACGCATTGCTTCTGGAAGCGGTTGGGCAGCAGCGCGATCTCGTACCAGGCACCGGCGTAGCGCGTCAGGTCCACCGCAGGGACGGTGGGCAGCGGGGCGGGGTCGGCGTGGCTCAGAGATGCCACAAGGGCAAGTGCTGCGATGCAAAGAGACTTTCGAACTTGGGCGGTCGTCGGCATGGTGATTTGGTAGGCGCTTGATCGGGCTGCGGTGCTCAGTGAGACGCGTCGGCCAGGACGCGTCGCAGCTCTGCTGCTCGTGGCGAGTCGTGGGCATTCAGGTGTTCTAGCAGGTAGCTCAGTCGCTCGGCCACTTTGGGGGCGCGTGCAGGCATGGCGGCCACCTCGAACAACTTGGGCCAATGACGCGAATGGCGTTCCTCTGAAAAGCTGTCCACCAACGCTGCAATCAACTCGACATTGCCGGATGCGATCAACTGGCTGAGTACGTCCGACGCTTCCGGTCGCGAGGAAGCCGCCACGATGTACACACCTTGCCAGGCCCCTTCTCCCCCCTTGGCGATGAGCGTCTTGCCTCGCCGCAGCACGTCAGGGTCCCCCAAGCCGGCGAGGGCGTAGTTTGTTGCCTCGTTGTCAGTGGCATCAAACAGCCAGCGCTGCTTGAGGGCTGCAATGCCAGCGGGAGATGGGTGCCGACTGAACCAAGATGCAATCAGACTCAGTTCGTTGACGCTGGCCCTGCGCAGCAACTGCAGCATGCGGCCGGCATCGCGGCTGTCTACCGAGGCACAGATGGCGCGAAGCACGTCCCACGGTTGAGGCGACTTGCGTACCTTGGGCAGTCGCCTCAAGAGCTGCGAACCCAAAGTTGGGTTGGCCGTGTTCTCAGTAAACGTAGCGATTGCAGGGAGGCGGTGGCGCCAATGAGGCCCTGACAACGCCTGCTCAAAGAGCGGCAGTGCTTCCGGAGCCGGCTTCATGGCCATGGCGTACAGGGCGACAAGGCGATCCTGAGCTGACGCTTTCGGATGGCGATAGAAGGCGAGCAGTTCCTCGAAACTCTTGAAGGGCGTCGGTGAGTTCAGGTGGCTTTGGATGTCTTGTGCCAACGGGTGCTGGTCGCCGCTCTGGGTTTGGACGTTTGCCGCCGTCGCCTGCAAGGCGTGGCGTTCGGCCCGCCAGTCCTTGAGAGCCGCAATCCGAACATACTTGCGAACCGCGTCCAGCCACGGGCTACCTTCCGGCGCCTCTTCGTTGATGCGCGAGAAGGCGAAGCCTTGTAGATAGTCCGGCCCAGACTTTGGGTTGGCGGGCACAAACAGTAGATAGGCGGTGCCAAGCTGATAGTCATATGCCACGCAAGCGCCCATGCCAGCGCCTGGGCGGGCAATGGCAAAACTGTTCGGGTCGCTCGCGCCTTCGTAGTACTTCCAACTCCCCTTGGCAGTAAATGTCTTG
>CALMQC010000209.1 GCA_937871895.1 uncultured Roseateles sp.
ACCATCAGCACCTTGGCCGGCTTGTGGGCCGAGAGCTGGATGGCTTCGTCGAGCAGGGGTTTGTAGGGCACGACCTTGCCGCCCCGGCTGCCGGCGTCGGCGCTGACGATCAGGGCCGGCGTGGCGTCCTCGATGCGCGTGGCCAGGCTCCCCGAGGCAAAGCCGCCAAACACCACCGAGTGGATGGCGCCGATGCGCGCGCAGGCCAGCATGGCAAAGGCCGCCTCCGGGATCATGGGCATGTAGATCAAGACCCGGTCGCCCCGCGCCACGCCCTGCTCGCGCAGGATCGCGGCCATGCACTCCACCTCGGCCTGCAGCTCGGCAAAGCTGTAGATGCGTTCCTGGTTGGTTTCGGTCGAGACCCAGATCAGCGCGCGGTCGGTGGGCCGCTGGGCGGCGTGCCGGTCCACGGCGTTGTGGCAGAGGTTGGTCGTCCCGCCGACGAACCAACGCGCAAATGGCGGGCGGCTGGTGTCGCAGATCTGCTGGGGCGGGGTCTGCCAGTCGATGCGCCTGGCCTGCTCGGCCCAAAAGGCATCACGCTCGACCAGGGAGCGGCGGTGGAAGTCGGCGTAGGTTTGCATGGGGACTACCGGTTTCGTCAGGTTTCATGAAAAGCTCGGCGCGAAGTGTGGGCTTGTGCCGCTGACCTCACCCTGACCTGGCTCAAGACCGTGCTCCAATGGCCACGCCTGTTTTGCCGCGAGAACCTGGGGTTTCCCCCAGAATCCGCGCCAGGTGGTGCCCGCTTGGCTTGACGCTCTGCGGCACCCTGCCTACCCTGCGCGGCCGATGTGTGACGACGCCGTCACCTCCGAGTCCGCCCTGATTGATGCCTGTTTCCCGCGCTCTCGCCCACCCCCTTTCGCTGCTGACCCTGTGCCTGGCCCTTGACCTCGGCCTGGCGCCAGCCGTGCGGGCGCAAGGCGTGGCGCAGGCGGCCGTGACCCAACCGGCACCGCCGCCCGGCACGATGATGGGCTCCTACGGCGCCAGCCTGCAGCAGCAGGCGCTGGCGGCAGCGGCTGCCCCCAACCGCTCGGCCGCCAATGACGCGGTCACCCGCTTCCTGACCGAGCGCGGCCTGGTGCCGGCGCCGGACAGCGCGCCCGCCCGGCTGCTGGGCAGCGTGCGCGACACGGCCTCGGAGTTGGTGCTGTCGGCCATGAACTTCCTGGGGGTGCGCTACACGCGGGGCGGCACCTCCATCGAGAACGGCTTTGACTGCAGCGGCTTCACGCGCCACATCTTCGAGATGAGCGTGGGGCTGGTACTGCCGCGCCGGGCCGACGAGCAAGCCCGGGCCGAGAACCTCAAAGCGGTCGAGAAGGACGAGCTCAAGCCCGGCGACCTGGTGTTCTTCAACACCATGCGCCGAACCTTCAGCCATGTGGGCATCTATGTGGGCGAAGGCCGGTTCATCCACGCCCCGCGCACCGGCAGTGCCGTGCGGGTGGAGGACATGCGCGACGCCTACTGGGCCAAGCGCTTCACCGGCGCCCGCCGGGCAGACCTGAAGGCCGCCGCCGCGGCCGAGCCGCAAACCGTCCAGCGCTGAAGCGGCAGCGAGCCAAGCTGTCGCGCGGCTGACCGCGCTCCATATGCGTTCCTGACGCGCTGACGCGCACGCTGCGGGCATCTCCACTTCCAGGGGGCTGCAGATGTCTGCGACTGCCCAACCCACCCCAAGCAGCCCCGCCCGCCAGGGCTTGGCCGCACTCACGCTGGGCGCCATCGGCGTCGTCTATGGCGACATCGGCACCAGCCCGCTTTACACGCTGGCCGAGGTCTTCGGCCCCGCCACTGGCCTGCGGCCCGATGCGGCCAGCATCGTCGGCGCGGTGTCGGCCCTCTTCTGGGCGCTGATGCTGGTGGTCACGCTCAAGTACGTGCTGCTGATCCTGCGTGCCGACAACCGGGGCGAAGGCGGCGGCCTGGCGCTCACCGCCCTGGCCACCGAAGCCGTGCAGGGCCGCCCGCAGCTCCGGCAAGGGCTGCTGCTGCTCGGGGTGTTTGGCGCCACGCTGTTCTATGGCGACAGCGTGATCACCCCGGCCGTGTCGGTGATCGGCGCGATGGAAGGGCTCAAGGTCTTCAGCCCGCAACTGGAAGCCTGGGTGGTGCCGCTGTCGCTGGTAGTGCTGGTGGGCCTCTTTGTCGTGCAGCGCCATGGCACGCATGCGGTGGGCCGGGTGTTTGGGCCGGTGATCGTGCTGTGGTTTGCGGTGCTGGCCGTCACAGGTGCACTCGCCATCGCCCAAATGCCCGGCGTGCTGGCCGCGCTGAACCCGCTGCACGCCTATGAATTTTTGAGCACGCGAGGCA
>CALMQC010000210.1 GCA_937871895.1 uncultured Roseateles sp.
GGTAACGTCGGTGTCGCCGGTTTCCTCTAGCCGGCCACGGCGGGCAAGCTCATCGAAGACCCTGCCACCACGCCGGGGGTCGAACACGTCAAGGCGGTATGAGCCGTCCGGATTCGGCGTAAAGGCGTAAGTGGCCAGGGAATACTCGCCGAGATCTCCAAGTCCAAGTGCCGATCCGCGACCTGGGTACAGCTCTCGGGGGATGACTCCCATCGCGAGCGAGCCATCGGCAAAGCTGACTCCGACAGTGACATAGCCGTCAAAGCCTGCGATTTCATCGCGCCATCCGGCATGATCTGTACCTGGGACCGCAGCCAGGCGATCTTTCTCTCCAGAAAAGCCGGCGAAGGTGCGAACCGTTCCACGAACTCCTCTGGCGTAAGCATCTGCGATCTCCTGGGGCGTGAAGGACTTGCCAGCCTTGATTTTGCTCCAGAAGCTCTCTGCAGGTGCAACGTCTTCCGCCGAACGGCGGGAGAGTACCGGCTGCTGCGTCACCACAACGGTCGATGCACCGGCCAGGCGCTCGCCGTCGCGCACCGCCTGCTGCGCCTGCACCAGCATGCCCTGCAGCTCGGCCTGGGTGAACGGCACGTCGATGCCCCTGTCGCGCAGGAACTGCGCCACGCGCGCCCAGACGGACTTGAGCCACGAGTAGCCGGGCCGGAAGTTGCCCTCGGCATCGATGGCGTTTTCCACCGCGCGCGCCGCGATCTCGTCGGCCTCCTCGCGCTTGCTCAGGGTGAAGTTCCCATCCTCGTCGACGTACAGGCGACGCACCTGGTCGCGCAGCGCGGTCATGGGCTTGTTGCCCGACGCGATGGCGAGCTGCAGCGGCTTGGTCAGCAGCCGGTCGAAGTCGGCGCCCAGGATCTTGCGCAGGCCATAGTGGGCGATGACCTCGTGGGAGAGGGTCTTGGCAACAGCTTGGCGCAAGTTGCCGCCGGCCCGGTGCGACGATGCGACGACGTAGACCTTGCCGCCGATGTACATGCCACGGGCGCGGGGCACAGGACGGCCAGGCAGGTCGCGGTAGCTGGCAACGACCTCGACGGACGGGCCGCCCTTCCATGTCTTGCGGATGCCGTCGACGATGGCGCGCACTTGGGCGATGTCAGCGCCTTGCATGCCGCTCATGCTGTCCTCGCGGCCGAACAGCGGCATCCCGCCGGCCAGCTTCTCGCGCATGGCGGGGGTGATGTCGAAGCCGGGCTGCGCCTGCTCCGTGGCAGTGCTTGCGTTGAGGCGGTCCGCTTCGGCAGCAGCCTCGCGTTGCGTGTTGAACCGCGCCACCTCCACGTTGTTCTGGTCGATCACGATGTACGGGGCGCCACCTTGGCCAGCCGGAGCGCCGGAGGCGTAGTCGTACAGCTCGCCGTTGGCATCGCTCTTGGCGATGCTCAGGCGCACCGTCTCCACCTTCCCGCCCCCCACCTTCCCCAGCAGCTTGTTCACTGCGGCGGGGACGATCTTGTCGTAGAAGGCGATCATGCCTTCGCCGCCGATCTTCAGTCCGTCTCCAGACAGATTGCCCTTTGGCTCGGCCATGATCTTCTCGGCTGCGGCCTTGCCGATCACGTCTTCAAGGTTCTTTCCCTTCAGGTCGGTCGGCCCCGAAGTGACAATTTCGACCACCCCTGACTTGTTCACCTTCAGGCCGATGTCGCCACCGTAGGCGCTGCCCTGCATGTCAATCTGCACGGTGCGCAGCTCGGAGGAAAGGTCTTGCCAGTTGATGCTGTCCACCGACTTGGACAGGCTGTAGCGGTCGGCAGACTGCTCCCCATTCACGAACGCCACCCGGTCATACCCCTCCTGGGCAGCCATGACCATGATGCGCTTGAGCGCCAGGGTGAGCCACTTGTCGGTGGAGTCGACGAAGGGGGCGCGGGGCACGCCGCCCTTGTTCGGCGCCATCGCCACGGTGCTGCGCTGCTGCTCGATCACCACCCAGCGCGACGGCTGACCCTCGCCGGTGCCGAAGCGCGGCCGCTCGCGCACCACTAGGCGAGCTTCTGTGTTCTCGCCAGGGTCCGGGGGCGGGTTCCTGTCTGCCCACGCCTGCGCCTCCTCGCGCGTGTCGAACTCGTCCAGCGTGTCCGCATCGCCCCAGTTGGTATCCTGCGGGATCGGGTCGCTTGTGAAGCCATCTTTCCGCCCCTGCTGCGCCCAGTCCGATTGGATCTCCTCCACGAACAGCACGCGCTTGCCTTCCGCGTCGGTGCGGTCGTTCAGCCTGATGTGCGCCAGGATGTTGGGCTCGGTCCAGTGGTTGGATCTGTAGACCGGCGGCCGGGCCGCGTCGTTCTTCTTCTGAGCCCCGACCACTAGGCCACGCAGCATGTCGCGTGCCTCCTTGGTACCCTTCTTGTAGACACCGCTCCCAACGCGCGCATCGGCCATGCGCAGCCCATCCTCAACCGACCCGGCCTCTTCAGCGTACTGGATGGCTTGGTCAACCACTTCGGGGGCGAAGCCCATTTCGTCAATGAACTGGCCCCGCTTCTCGCGCATGCGCTCAACGGTCCATGAAAACTGATCGCCCTGCTTCGGCGGCAGCGTCAGCAGCACCTCTCTGTAGCGGGTGCCGCCGGGGAGGGTGTAGTTTCCGTATTTTGTGTTGGTGACTTCACCGCCTACATTGGTGCCGGTGTCGATCCACT
>CALMQC010000211.1 GCA_937871895.1 uncultured Roseateles sp.
CAGCAGGCTCTGGAACACGTTGTAGAGGTCCAGGTAGATGGCCAGCGTGGCGCTGATGTAGTTGGTCTCGCCGCCGTCCACCACGCGCTTGATGTCATAGAGCATGAAGGCCGAGAAGATGCCGAGGCACAGCACCAGCACGGTCAGCATCAGGGCCGAGGACTGCAAGAAGATGTTGACGATGCCGGCAATCATCACGACCAGGGCGCCCACGAACAGGAACTTGCCCATGCTGGAGAGGTCGCGCTTGATGATGGTCGAGAGGCTGGCCATGGCGAAGAAGATCGCCGCCGTGCCGCCAAAGGCCGTCATGATCAAGCTGGAGCCGTTGCGCAGGCCCAGCACCTGGGCGATCAGGCGCGAAAGCATCAGGCCCATGAAGAAGGTGAAGCCCAGCAGGGCCACAACGCCGGTGCTGCTGTTCTTGGTGCGCTCGATCACGAACATCAGGCCAAAGGCGCCGACGAAGAAGAGCAGGGTGCTGAAGCCGAAGCCCATCTTGGCCAGAATGCCGGTCGAAACCCCGACCCAGGCGCCGAGCACCGTGGGCACCAGGGACAGGGCGAGCAGCCAATAGGTATTGCGCAGCACGCGCTGGCGGTCCGCAGCAATCGCGGTGCCGTAGGCATAAGGGGTCTGCAAGGTGTCGTTCATGGCAACCTCCGGAAAAGGGAAACTGGATGCGAGCGGATTCTAGGGACTCCGAATGACCACAATCTGGTACCAACCAACTCGATTTTCAAGACCATGAAGACCAAGCCATTTCTCACGACCGAAGACGTCAAACGCATCCTGGCCGCCGCTGAAGCCGAGGCGCAGGCCAACGCCTGGGCAGTGAGCATCGCCATCGTTGACGACGGCGGTCACCTGCTGGCGCTTTCGCGGCTGGATGGCGCCGCACCGCTGACCGCGCAGATCGCCCCGGCCAAGGCTCATTCGGCCGCCATGGGGCGCCGCGAGTCCAAGGCCTTCGAGGACATCATCAACCAGGGCCGCGTGGCCTTCCTGTCGGCGCCGGCCGTGCAGGGCATGCTGGAGGGCGGGGTGCCCATCCTGGTGGATGGCCAGTGCATCGGCGCCGTGGGCGTGAGCGGCGTGAAGTCCAGTGACGACGCCGCCATCGCTCGCGCCGGCATTGCGGCCTTGTGATCGCAGGCTTGCGTTTCCACGCAGGCTTCGGGGGCTATCCAGCTGGCTCGGGAAAACCCCGGCCGGCTATACTCGATGGGTTTACCTGAACCCCTCGCCGCCCCGGACGCCAACCCCCTTCGGTTTCCTCAAGTCGACGCTGCGTGACGCTGTTGCGCGCGGCTCGGCCGGGCGAGCGCGCCAACTGCGGAGACCTTTGTGCTGGCCGACCTGCTGACCCCCCCTCAAGCGATCCTGGCCTTGGCCGATGGCACCGTTTTTCAGGGGGTGGCCATCGGAGCACGCGGCCAGACGGTGGGCGAGGTGGTGTTCAACACCGCGCTGACCGGCTATCAGGAAATCCTGACCGACCCCAGCTACTGCCGCCAGATCGTCACGCTGACCTACCCGCACATCGGCAGCTACGGCGTGAGTGGTGAAGACGTCGAAGCAACCCGCGTGCATGCAGCAGGCCTGATCATCAAGGACCTGCCGGTCCGCGCGTCCAACTTCCGCTCCGGCCGCACGCTCGACCAGTACCTGCGCGACGAGAACACCGTCGCCATCGCGGGCCTGGACACCCGCCGGCTGACGCGCATCCTGCGCACCTCGGGCGCGCAGAACGGCTGCATCCTGGCGCTGGCCGATGGCGAAGCCGTCACCCAGGCCCACATCGATGCTGCACTGGCCGCAGCCAAGGCTGCACCCTCGATGGCCGGCCAGGACCTGGCCCAGGTCGTGACACGCGCAAGCACCGAGACCTGGACCCAGACCGAGTGGAAGCTGGGCCAGGGCTATGGCGAGCAGACTGCGCCGCGCTTCCACGTCGTGGCCTACGACTTCGGCGTCAAGAACAACATCCTGCGCATGCTGGCCGAGCGAGGTTGCAAGGTCACGGTCGTGCCTGCCAAGACGTCGGCCCGCGACGCACTGGCCCTGAAGCCGGACGGCATCTTCCTGTCCAACGGACCCGGCGACCCGGAGCCCTGCGACTACGCGATCACGGCCACGCGTGAGCTGATCGACTCGGGCATCCCGACCTTCGGCATCTGCCTCGGCCATCAGATCCTGGCCCTGGCCAGTGGTGCCAAGACCTTCAAGATGAAGTTTGGCCACCATGGGGCCAACCACCCGGTCAAGGACCTCGACACCGGTCGTGTCGGCATCACCAGCCAGAACCACGGTTTTGCGGTGGACCAGGCCAGCCTGCCCGCCACACTGCGGCCCACGCACGTCAGCCTGTTTGACGGCACGCTGCAGGGCATTGCCCGCACTGACAAGCCGGCCTTCAGCTTCCAGGGCCACCCCGAAGCCAGCCCCGGCCCGCACGACATCGCCTACCTGTTCGACCGCTTCATCGGCCTGATGGCCAAGGCCTGAACCGCACAGACCCCCATGCCGAAACGTACCGACATCCAGAGCATCCTCATCATCGGCGCCGGCCCGATCATCATCGGCCAGGCCTGCGAGTTCGACTACTCGGGCGCCCAGGCTTGCAAGGCGCTGCACGAAGAGGGCTACAAGGTCATCCTGGTCAACAGCAACCCGGCCACGATCATGACGGACCCCGACACGGCGGACGTCACCTACATCGAGCCCATCACCTGGCAGGTGGTCGAGAAGATCATCGCCAAGGAGCGCCCGGACGCCGTGCTGCCCACCATGGGCGGCCAGACCGCGCTGAACTGCGCGCTCGACTTGCACCGCAACGGCGTGCTGGCCAAGTACGGCGTCGAGATGATCGGTGCCAACGAACACGCGATCGAGAAGGCCGAAGACCGCCTCAAGTTCAAGGACGCGATGACCAAGATCGGCCTCGACTCGGCCAAGTCGGGCATCGCGCACTCGCTGGAGGAAGCCTGGGCCGTGCAGAAGGCCATCCAGGCCGAGATCGGTGGCAGCGGCTTCCCCATGGTCATCCGCCCCAGCTTCACGCTCGGTGGCACGGGCGGCGGCATCGCCTACAACCCGGAAGAGTTCGAGACCATCTGCAAGCGGGGCCTGGACCTCTCGCCCACCAACGAGCTGCTCATCGAAGAGAGCCTGATCGGCTGGAAGGAATACGAGATGGAAGTCGTCCGCGACAAGGCGGACAACTGCATCATCGTCTGCTCCATCGAGAACCTCGACCCGATGGGCGTGCACACCGGTGACTCCATCACCGTCGCGCCCTCGCAGACCCTGTCGGACAAGGAATACCAGCTGCTGCGCAATGCCTCGCTCGCCGTGCTGCGCGAGATCGGTGTGGACACCGGCGGCTCCAATGTGCAGTTCTCGATCAACCCGAAGAACGGTCGGATGATCGTGATCGAGATGAACCCGCGCGTGTCGCGTTCGTCCGCACTCGCGTCCAAGGCCACGGGCTTCCCGATCGCCAAGGTCGCGGCCAAGCTGGCCGTG
>CALMQC010000212.1 GCA_937871895.1 uncultured Roseateles sp.
CGGCCGTCATCACGGCGCGGAAGACCTCGATGTGACGGTGCTGGATATCCATATCAGAACTGAATTGTGTACTGACAAATTTCAATTTGATTGAATAGATGTGGGCGGGCATCCTGCCGGGCATGACTACCAAGCCCCTGCCCACCGCCTTCACGCCCAAGCGCCTGGCTCGCATCGCCGCCGAGTTCGGCACGCCCGTCTGGGTCTACGACGCCGCCACCATCCGCCAGCAAGCCGCGTCGCTGCGCGCCTTCGACGTGGTGCGCTTCGCGCAGAAGGCTTGCTCCAACACCCACGTGCTGCGCCTGCTGCGCGCGCAGGGCGTCAAGGTGGATGCTGTGTCACGCGGCGAGATCCTGCGGGCACTCGCTGCGGGCTACACCCCAGGCGGCGACGAGATCGTCTTCACCGCCGACTTGCTGGACGCAGCGACGCTCTCGACCGTGGTCGAGCACCGCATCCCCGTGAATGCCGGCTCCATCGACATGCTCCACCAGTTGGGCGCGGCCTCAAAGGGCCACAAGGTCTGGCTGCGCATCAACCCCGGCTTTGGCCATGGTCACAGCCAGAAGACCAACACCGGCGGCGAGCACAGCAAGCACGGCATCTGGCACACCGAGCTGCCCGCTGCGCTGGCCGCCATCCGCCAGCACGGCCTGGTGCTGGAAGGCCTGCACATGCACATCGGCTCGGGCGTGGACTACACGCACCTGGCCCAGGTGGGCGGGGCCATGGTGGGCCTGGTGCGTCAGGCCGTTGAGGCGGGGCATGACCTGCATGCCATCTCGGCCGGCGGGGGGCTCTCCATCCCCTACCGGGCGGGCGATGCGCGCATTGATGTGCCGCACTACTTCCAGCTCTGGGACGCGGCGCGGCGCGAGGCCGAAGCCCTGGTCGGCCACGCTCTGACCCTGGAGCTGGAGCCCGGCCGCTACCTGGTGGCCGAGAGCGCCGTGCTGCTGGCCGAGGTGCGCGCCGTCAAGAACGCGGGCAGCAACCGCTTCGTGCTGGTGGATGCTGGCTTCAATGAGCTGATGCGGCCGTCCATGTATGGCAGCTACCACGCGATGAGCGTGATCCCGCGCTCCGCCGGGCCGCGCCCGGAGCGCGAGGTGGTGGTGGCCGGGCCGCTGTGCGAGTCGGGCGACGTCTTCACGCAAGGCGCGGGCGGCGAGGTGCTGCCGCGCCGCCTGCCCGAGCCTCTGGTGGGCGATTTGCTTGTGCTGCACGATGCCGGGGCCTACGGCGCCAGCATGTCCAGCAACTACAACTCGCGGCCCTTGGTGGCCGAGGTGCTGGTGGATGGCGACCAGACCCGCCTCATCCGTCGCCGCCAGACGGTGGAGGAGCTGCTGGCGCTGGAGTTGCCTGGCTGAGCCTGGTGCGCTGGGCTGTAGACCCGTACAGCGTGGCGTTTCGCACGCGGGATCAGCTCGCAGCCAGGACGAGCGTTGACGCTGGGGTAGGCTTGAACTACTTTGCCGGCCCATGGTGGCCTCTCCACGTCAACCGATGCCTTTGCGCCCGATCCTGTCGTCTCAGCCATGAAGCTCGTCCCCATCCAACAGGTGGCCGGCAAGCTCAAGGCCGGTGAGCCTCTTCCCTTCGGCGTGCGTGACGCCGAGGGCAAGCTGCTGTTGGCCAAAGGGCAGATGGTGCCGAACGAGGACATGTGCGAAGCGCTGCTGAACCGTGGCGTCTTTGTGGACCTGGATGAGCTCAAGCCCACGTCCCATTCCTACGATTCAAGTGGCGTCGGCGGCGAGGACTTCTTCGGCCGTTGGGAGGCCATGCAGACCCGCTTGGCCGTGCTGCTGCGCGCGCCGGACGAGACCCTCTTCCTGCCGCGCGTCAAGGAATGCGCCTCACAGATCCTGCAGTGGGCCGAGCGCTACCCAGACCAATTGATCTTCGTGGTCATGCGCCACGACCACAGCCGCCACGAGGTCTATGGCCTCGTTCATTTGCTGCATTGCGCGGCCGTCGTGGCCGTGCTGGTGCGCCGGCTGGAGTGGCCCATCGAGCGCCAGCGCATCGCCGTGGGCGCGGCGCTGACCATGAACCTGCCCATCATCGACCTGCAAGGCCGGCTGGCCTCGCGCGGTGGCAAGCTGGCGCCGCAGTACCGCGCCTTGATCGACGAGCATCCGACCGAATCCGCCGCGCTGCTGCGTACTGCGGGTCTCAAGGAGCAGGAGTGGCTGGACGCCGTGGCCCAGCACCACGAGGAGATCGGTGGTGGCGGCTACCCGAACAAGGTCCAGCAGCCCACCGAACTGGCGCAGATGCTGCACTTGGTGGACGTCTTCCTGGCCAAGCATGCCAGCCGCGGTGGCCGCCCCGGCCTGCCGGCACCCCAAGCCGCCCGAGACATCTACACCGGCAGCAAGGGCCACCCGATTGCCGGGCTGATCGTCAAGGAGTTCGGGCTCTTCCCGCCGGGCACCCTGGTCAAGTTGGCCTGCGGCGAAATTGCCGTGGCCGTGCGCCGAGGCAGCAGCGGCAATGCGCCGCTGGTCGGCTCGGTCACCAACCGTCAGGGCGACCCGCTCGCCAAGCCGGTGCGGCGTGACACCACGCTGGCCGACTTCAACATCGTCGGTCTGGCCTCCGCCCAGCACCTGCGCGTCAAGCTGAAGCCGCATCAGCTCTACGACCTGCGCTTCTAACCCGCCGATTGGCGATTCGCCGTGCCTGGGATAGGCACGGGCAATCTCGGTCATTCAATAAATCAAACCAATCGATGGGGCTTGGTCGATATAGTTCATTCCATCGCTTCCACCACCCCTCCACAGGAGTCAACGATGTCCCTCATCAACACCCAAGTTCAGCCCTTCAAGACCACCGCCTTCGTCAACCGCGCTGGCAAGGGCGAGTTCATCGAGGTGTCCGACCAGAGCCTCAAGGGCAAGTGGTCCGTGCTGATCTTCATGCCGGCCGCCTTCACCTTCAACTGCCCGACCGAAATCGAAGACGCCGCAGAGAACTACGCCGCCTTCCAGGCCGCTGGCGCCGAGGTCTACATCGTCACGACCGACACCCACTTCTCGCACAAGGTCTGGCACGAGACCTCGCCGGCCGTCGGCAAGGCCAAGTTCCCGCTGGTGGGCGACCCGACCCACACCCTGTCCAACGCCTTCGGTGTGCACATCCCCGAGGAAGGCCTGTCGCTGCGCGGCACCTTCGTCATCAACCCCGATGGCGTCATCAAGACCATGGAAGTGCACTCCAACGAGATCGCCCGTGACGTGTCCGAAACCCTGCGCAAGCTGAAGGCCGCCCAGTACACGGCCGCCAACCCTGGCCAGGTCTGCCCGGCCAAGTGGAAGGAAGGCGCCAAGACCCTGGCTCCTAGCCTGGACCTCGTCGGCAAGATCTGACGCCATGACTGAACTGCGGGGCCGCAGCGCCCCGCTCAACCGGACTCGCTCCAGACCCGGTTGAAAGCGCCCCGGCGGCTCTCGCGGTGGGTGCTTTCAACGGGGTCGGGATGACCTCGCCCCAAACACCACCGCTACCAGGAGCCCGCCATGTTGGACGCCGCCACCCAAGGCCAGTTGGCCTCTTACTTCGAGCGCATCAGCCAGCCCATCGAGCTGATCGCCAGCCTCGACGACTCGTCTGGCGCGGCAGACATCCGCGAGCTGCTGACCGAGATCGCGGCCATCGCGCCCGAGAAGATCACCGCGCGCTTCGACGGCAACTTTGCCCGCAAGCCCAGCTTCCAGATCACCCGCGTCGGCCACGACATGGGCGTGCACTTCGCCGCCTTGCCGATGGGGCATGAGTTCACGTCGCTGTTGCTGGCCCTGCTCTGGGCCGGCGGCCACCCGCCCAAGGTCGAGCCCGAGGTGATCGAGCAGATCAAGGCCTTGGACGGTGACTACGACTTCACCACCTGGATGAGCCTGACCTGCCACAACTGCCCGGACGTGGTGCAGGCGCTCAACCTGATGGCCGTGCTCAACCCACG
>CALMQC010000213.1 GCA_937871895.1 uncultured Roseateles sp.
TCCGCCGCCGCATGAGGCCCGCGCTCGAAGCCGCCGCCCAGGCCCTGGGCCTGGCCCTCACGCCCGCGCAGGTCGACCAGCTGCTGGCCTACCTCGCCCTGCTCCAGAAGTGGAACCGGGTCTACAACCTCACGGCCGTGCGTGACCCGGCGGAGATGTTGACCCACCACCTGATCGACAGCTTGTCGGTGATCGGGCCCTTGCTGCGCCACGGAGCCCCAGCGAGATTGATGGACGTCGGCGCCGGTGGTGGCTTGCCCGGCGTCGTCATCGCCATCTGCTGCCCCGGCACGGACGTGACCTGCGTGGACGCGGTGGCCAAGAAGGCGACCTTCATCCAGCAGGTCGCGGCCGAGTTGAAGCTGCCCAACCTGCATGGCGTGCACAGCCGGGTCGAGCAACTGAAGGCCGAGCCGTTTGGTGTCATCACCTCCCGTGCCTTTGCCTCGCTCCTGGACTTCACCGCCCTCACCCGCCAGCACTTGGCGGACGGCGCCGTCTGGCTCGCCATGAAGGGCCAGCACCCGGCTGACGAGATGGCGGCCTTGCCGGCGGACGTGGACGTGTTTCACGTGGAACAGCTGCAGGTGCCGGGCCTGGACGCCCAACGTTGCATCGTCTGGATGCGGTCGAAGTAGAAACAAAGCCACAGAGCCACAGAGGCACTGAGAATTTCATTCGCAGCTCTCTGGGTCTCCGTGCCTCTTTGGCTGTGTTCCCTTATCCTCGCGCGTTGCCCCCTGCCCGAAGAACCACCAGATGGCCAAGATTTTCTGCATCGCCAACCAGAAGGGCGGCGTCGGCAAGACCACCACCACCGTCAACCTCGCCGCCGGCCTGGCCAAGGTCGGGCAGCGCGTGCTGGTCGTCGACCTCGACCCCCAAGGCAATGCCACCATGGGTTCTGGCGTGGACAAGCGCAAGCTCGAACTCACCGTCTACGACGTGCTGCTCGAATCCGCCTCCATCGCCGAGGCGCGCATCCGTGCCGAGAAGTCCGGCTACGACATCCTGGGCTCCAACCGCGAACTGGCCGGCGCCGAGGTTGAACTCGTCGAACTGGAGCGCCGCGAGGCCCGGCTCAAAGCGGCGCTCGCCGAGGTCGCCGCCGACTACGACTTCATCCTCATCGACTGCCCGCCCTCGCTCTCGATGCTCACGCTCAATGGCCTTTGCAGCGCCCACGGCGTCATCGTGCCCATGCAGTGCGAGTACTTCGCGCTCGAAGGCCTGACCGACCTGGTCAACACCATCAAGCAGATCCACGCCAACCTCAACCCCGACCTGCAGATCATCGGCCTGCTGCGCGTCATGTTCGACCCCCGCATCACCCTGCAGCAGCAGGTCAGTGACCAGCTCAAGGCGCACTTCGGGAACAAGGTCTTCGACACCGTCATCCCCCGCAATGTCCGCCTCGCCGAAGCCCCCAGCTACGGCCTTCCCGGCGTCGTCTTCGACCCGAGCAGCAAGGGCGCTCAAGCCTTTGTGGAGTTTGCGAAGGAGATGGTGGCGCGGATCGGGACCATGCGGTGAGGCTGCGCGCGCTGGCGCCGGCCGACGCCCCCGCCGTCGCCCTCCTCCACGCCACCAGTTGGCGCAGCGCCTACCGAGGCATGCTCCCTGATAGCTTCCTGGACCACGACGTGGTCGCGGATCGGCAGACCGTCTGGCAAGCCCGGCTGCACACCGACCCCTCCTCTGCCGCCTTCGGCCATGTGGTCGAAGACACCGCCGCCGGCCAACTCATCGCCTTCACCTACGCACTGCGCGGCCACGACCCCGTCTGGGGCACGCTGGTGGACAACCTGCACGTGCACCCCGACCACAAAGGCCAGGGCCTCGGCCGCCAGCTGCTGCAAGCCGTGGCGCGCACGCTGGGGCCGGAGCACCAGCAGCCCCTGCACCTCTGGGTGCTCGACGCCAACGAGCCCGCCAAGCGCTTCTATGCCCGGGTGGGGGCGGAGTTCGCCGAGCGGTCCTTGAGTGCGCACTTTGGCGGCGTGCAGTTGCCCGAGTGGCGCTGCGTCTGGCGCGATCCGGCGCAGCTACTAGCTCTGGGCTGATGGCATTTATTGCCATCCGTGCTAGCCTTCCAGCACCCTTGGAGGGCGCCCCATGGAAAGCATGAACATCTCCCTGCCCGAGCCGCTCAAGCACTTTGTGGACGGCCAGATTGCCACCGGCCGCTACAGCAGCGCGAGCGAATACGTGCGCGAGCTGATCCGGGCGGACGAGAAGCGCAAGGCGCAAGAACAGCTGGAGGCCCTGCTCCTGGAGGGCTTGCAGGACCCGGTGACCGAGCTGTCAGACGCTGAGTGGAAGGCGATCCGCGAGGACGCGCTGGCTCGCGTCCAGGCCCGCGGCAAGACCCGGCCCTGATGCTGGGGGTGCGCCAGAGCGCCGCCGCGCGGCGCGACCTCATCGTCCGGGTGCTGCATGCCTCCAGCGACTGGTGGGGGCTGCTGGGCCTGGAGGCCTGAGCACACCATGCCAGACACCGCGCCCCACCTCGCTCTGCGCGCCGAACTCGCCGGCCTCAATGCTAGCGCGCCACCCCAGCAAAGAGAGGTGGACGGCTGGCTGATCCGCCTCTCGCCGGGCAAAGCCAAGCGCTCCCGCTGCATCAACGCGCTCAAGGCCGGCAGCCTGCCGGTGGACGAAGTGCTGGCGCGTTGCCAGCGCAGCTTCGAGGCCGCCGGCCTGCCCTTCATCGTGCGGCTCACGCCCTGGAGCCAGCCGCCGGGCCTGGATGAGCGCCTCGCGGCCAAGGGCTGGAAGTTTTTCGACGCGGCCGATGTGCTGGTGCTCGACCACCTCACGCCCGACCCAGCGCCGTTGCAGCTCACACCGCTCGACGCCGCCGCCTACGCCGCCACCGTCGGCGCGCTGCGCGGCTCCTCGGCCAAGGCCATCGCGG
>CALMQC010000214.1 GCA_937871895.1 uncultured Roseateles sp.
GTGACGCAAATGCCGGGCCAGGTGGCACGCCGCGCCGCCATCGTGCACGACGTGTCGCTGGCGCCAGCGCTCAATGGGCTGGTGCTGCGCGGCCAGGGCTGGCGCGCCGGCCTCACCTTCGTGGACAACATCCTCTTCTGGATGGTGGTGGCCCTGGCGGGCCTCACGGTGTGGATGCTGCTCGGCACCTGGCGCCATATGCGCCGGCGCACCCAGATCCAGAACGCGCTGACGCTGGAAACCAACTTTCGCCGCGCCATGGAGAACTCCATGCTGACCGGCATGCGCGCCATGGACATGGAGACGCGCATCACCTACGTGAACCCGGCCTTCTGCGCGATGACGGGCTTCTCGGAGGCCGACCTCATCGGCCGCACCCCGCCCTACCCTTTCTGGCCCAGTGACCGACGCGAAGAGAACGCTCGTTTGTTGCAGCAGGAACTGCAAGGGCGCAGCCCCTCGGGCGGCGTGGAAGTGCGCATCGCACGCAAGGACGGCAGCAGCTTTGATGCACGCGTCTACGTCTCGCCCCTGGTGGACCACCGCGGCAAGCAGACCGGCTGGATGACCTCGATGACCAACATCACCGAGGCCAAACGCGTGCGCGACCAGCTCTCGGCCTCGCACGAACGCTTCACCACCGTGCTGGAGGGCCTGGACGCAGCCGTGTCCGTGCTCGGCGTGCAGCCGCCCGAGCTGCTGTTTGCCAACCGCAGCTACCGGATGTGGTTTGGCGCCGACCCTGCCGGCCACGCCGTGCTGGCGGGCGGCCAACTCGGCGGCACGACGCCCCCACGCGGCCTCGATGAGGACCTCGACGCCGTGGACGACTACTCCGGCCTGCCGGCCGAAGCGCTGACCGAGACCGGCTCCGACCCCCGCGAGGTCTACGTCGAATCGCTCGACATGTGGTTCGACGTCCGCTCACGCTACCTGGCCTGGACCGACGGGCGGCTCGCCCAGATGCTGATCGCCACCGACATCACCACGCGCCGCCGCGCCGAGGCACTGGCCGCCCAGCAGGCCGAGAAGGCCCAGGTCACCAGCCGCCTGATGACCATGGGCGAGATGGCCTCCAGCGTCGCCCACGAGCTGAACCAGCCGCTCACCGCCATCGCCAACTACTGCAACGGCATGCTCAGCCGCGTGCGCGGCGACAACATCGACAAAGAGTCGCTGATGGCCGCGCTGGAGAAAACGGCCAAGCAGGCCGACCGCGCCGGCCAGATCATTCACCGCATCCGCGCCTTCGTGAAGCGCAGCGAGCCCCAGCGCCAGCCGGCCAACGCGGCCGCCATCGTCGAGGACGCCGTCGAGCTGGCCGGCATCGAGCTGCGCCGCCGCAACGTCGCCATCCACACCTATGTGGCACAGCGCCTGCCGCAGATGCAGGTCGACCCCATCCTGATCGAGCAGGTCATCATGAACCTGCTCAAGAACGCCGCCGAGGCCATCGACAACGCCGCCCTGCCGGCCTCGCGCCGCCACATCGAACTGCGCGTGGTGCCCAAGCACAGCGCCGAGCTGGGCGGGCAGATCGAGTTCTCCGTCACCGACATGGGCCCGGGCCTGCCGGACGAGGTCATCGCCCGCATGTACGAGGCCTTTTTCTCGACCAAGGCCGATGGATTGGGCATCGGCCTAGGGTTATGCCGGTCCATCGTCGAGTCGCACCAGGGGCGGATCAAAGCCGAGAACCTCTACAATGGCCCCCTCGTCGTGGGGTGTCGGTTCGCCTTCACCATCCCCGTCGAAATTCCCCGGCAGGAGCTCGCAGCCGGCGCGCGAACAGAAAGCAATAGCACCCTATGAGCCTGATCCCCAAGAAAGGCAACGTCTACGTCGTCGATGACGACGAGGCCGTTCGCGACTCCCTCCAGTGGCTGCTCGAAGGCAAGGACTACCGGGTCAAGTGCTTTGACTCCGCCGAGTCCTTCCTCTCACGCTACGACCCGCGCGAAGTCGCCTGCCTGATCGCTGACATCCGCATGGATGGCATGACTGGCCTGGAGCTGCAAGACCGCCTGATCGAGCGCAAGAGCCCCCTGCCCATCGTCTTCATCACCGGCCACGGCGACGTGCCCATGGCCGTGCAGACCATGAAGAAGGGCGCGATGGACTTCATCGAGAAACCCTTCAAGGAAGCCGAGCTGCTGGCCCTGGTCGAGCGCATGCTCGAACAAGCCCGCGAGGCCTTCTCCAGCCAGCAGGAAGCCGCCAGCCGCGACGCCCTGCTCGCCCGCCTGACCACCCGCGAAGCCCAGGTGCTGGAGCGCATCGTGGCCGGCCGCCTGAACAAGCAGATCGCCGACGACCTCGGCATCAGCATCAAGACGGTCGAAGCCCACCGCGCCAACATCATGGAAAAGCTCAACGCCAACACCGTGGCCGA
>CALMQC010000215.1 GCA_937871895.1 uncultured Roseateles sp.
AGGAGCCAATCGGCTTGTCGGGCCGACCGAGGCCCGAGCGCGCCATCTTGATGGCGGCGGCCAGCGCATCGATGGCCGGGTCCTGGCCGAAGACGACGCTCTTCAAGTCGCGGTCCAGGGTCTTGAGCTTGCTGCGGTCGTCGCTCGACACCGAGGCGGGCGGGATGCGCGCGATCTTGGCGACGATGTCTTCGACCTCGGCACGGGTGATGGTCTTCTTCTGCTTGCTCTTCGGGAGCACGCGCTGCGCGGCACCGGCCTCGTCGATGACGTCAATGGCCTTGTCCGGCAAATGGCGGTCATTGATGTACTTGGCCGAGAGCTCGGCCGCCGCCTGCAAAGCGCCCAGCGCATAGCGCACGCTGTGGTGCTCCTCAAAGCGCGACTTCAGGCCCTTGAGGATCTCGATGGTCTGCTCGACCGAGGGCTCGGCCACGTCGATCTTCTGGAAGCGCCGGGACAGCGCCGCGTCCTTTTCAAAAATGCCGCGGTACTCGGTGAAGGTGGTCGCGCCAATGCACTTCATCGCGCCGCTGGACAGTGCGGGCTTGAGCAGATTGCTCGCGTCCAGCGTGCCGCCCGAGGCCGCACCGGCACCGATCAGGGTGTGGATCTCGTCAATGAAGAGCACCGCATGCGGCTGCTCCTTCAAGGCCTTGAGCACGGACTTGAGTCGCTGCTCGAAGTCACCGCGGTACTTGGTGCCGGCCAGCAGGGCGCCCATGTCGAGCGCGTACACGACGCTGTCGGCCAGCACCTCGGGCACGGCGCCCTCGGTGATGCGCCAGGCCAGGCCTTCGGCAATCGCCGTCTTGCCCACGCCGGCTTCGCCGACCAGCAGCGGGTTGTTCTTGCGGCGGCGGCACAGCACCTGCACCACGCGCTCGACCTCGGGCTCGCGGCCGATCAGCGGGTCGATCTTGCCGTCCTTGGCGAGCTGGTTGAGGTTCTGGGTGAACTGCTCCAGCGGCGAGGCCTTGGCGGCGCCTTGTTCACCCGACTCCTCGCGCTCACCCTCCTGGCCGCTCGAAGGGTTCTCGGGCTGCTTGGGCGGCTCGGGCTCGGTCTTTTTGATGCCGTGCGCGATGAAGTTGACGACATCGAGCCGCGTCACGCCTTGCTGGTGCAGGTAATAGACGGCGTGCGAGTCCTTCTCACCAAAGATGGCCACGATGACGTTGGCACCAGTCACTTCCTTCTTGCCATTGCCGGTGCTTTGCACATGCATGATGGCGCGCTGGATGACGCGCTGGAAGCCAAGCGTGGGCTGGGTGTCCACCTCGTCGGTGCCGCCCACGGTGGGCGTGTTCTCTTTGATGAACTGCGTCAGACTCTTGCGCAGGTCATCGACATTGGCAGCGCAGGCGCGCAGCACCTCAGCGGCGCTGGGGTTGTCCAGCAACGCGAGCAGCAGGTGCTCCACGGTGATGAACTCGTGCCGCTGCTGCCGAGCCTCCACAAACGCCATGTGCAGGCTGACCTCAAGCTCTTGCGCAATCATGCGGCCTCCATCGTGCATTGAAGGGGGTGGCCCGCCCGCCGGGAAGCGGCCAGCACCAGTTCCACCTTCGTGGACGCAACGTCCCGGGTATAGACCCCACAGACCCCGCGCCCCTCGTGGTGGATTTTGAGCATGATCTGGGTCGCCGTATCGAGGTCGTGCCGGAAATACTCCTGCAAAACCATGACGACGAATTCCATCGGCGTGAAATCGTCATTGAGCAGCAACACCTGATACAGGCGGGGGGGTTCGGTACGCTGCGGAACCCGCTCCAACGCCACGCTGCCATCGCCTTCGCCGCCGCCGGGTTGGGCGGGGGCAGGAGGCATAGCCTGGTTAACGATTCGAACAAATTCAGCCACGACCATGCCTTGATTCTAGGGTTGGCCGGAAAAGGCCCTACGCCCGTGGACAGGGGCTTTCCAGGTCGTTTTACTACCGCGTCGACTTTGTTTGTTCATCCCACGAAAGTGAGGGTCTGCCCCAACCGGGCGGCTCCTAATGGGCCAATGCTAGCGCTACCGGAAAAATGCACCTCGAAGTAACTACAACGATGGAGGCTGGATCATGGCTGTGGGCAAAGTGAAGTGGTTCAACGATGCCAAAGGCTTTGGGTTCATCGAACCTGAGGCCGGTGGCGGCGATGTTTTCGCCCACTTCTCGGCAATCCAGATGGAAGGGTTTCGCACGCTGAAGCAGGGCAGCCAGGTCCAGTTCGAGCTGGTCCAGGGTCCCAAGGGCCAGTTGGCGCAGAACATCACGCCGATGGAGACGGCAACTTCGAGCGAAGCTGCCTGAGGCTGGGCTCCGCCCGCCAGGCTCCGTTCTCGAATCGACCGCCCCGCACCCCGCAAGGGGGTGCGGGGCTTTTTTGTGCCGCCGCGTCAGCGGTGAGAGGTGAAACCCGACCGGCCGCGTCGGCGCTCGGCCTTGGGCAGGGGCGTGGTGGTCAGCAAGCCGGTGGCGCGTGACTGAAGCGTGTCGAGCGCCTGCGTCAAGGTGGCCAGGGTCGCGTCGTCCAGACCGGCCAGCAACTCGCGATTGAGTGCGGCCACACGCGGCAGGATGCGCGCGTAAAGCGCCCGCCCCGCGTCGGTGAGGTCCACGACGATGAGCCGCCGATCTCGCGGCAAGGGCACGCGGCTGACCAAGCCCTTCGCGGTGAGCGTGGACAAGGTGCGCGAGGTGCGGGCGCGGTCCAGCGCCGCGCGCTCGGCCAGCACGGAGGGCTGTGTCGGCCCCGCACCGCCCAGCCAGCCGATGAAACGCCACTCGCGCCGGGTGATGCCGAACTCGCCCTCGCACAGGCGCACCACCATGCTGCCTGCCGTGGCATAGAGCCGCCCCAGGCGGTAGAGCAGCAGGTCTTCAACGGTCTGCGGGTCGCGCAGGCGCTGCGAGGGCTCGGACATCAGCGTTCACCCGGAGATGGATTGATTAGGTCAATCGATGCTACGGGGGCTAGATTGCGTCCGCCAGAGAGGAGCTTCCCCTGGTGGACACCGCTACCCCGGAGACCCGCATGACCCGATCGCTGCTGCTCGCCTTGAGCCTGTGCCTGCCCCTGCTGAGTGGCGCGCAGACCGCCTGGCCGGAAAAGCCGATCCGCATCGTGCTGCCCTACCCGCCCGGCGGGCCCAGTGACATCGTGATGCGTGCGGCGGGCGAGAAGATGCTCGTCAGCCTGAAGCAGCCGCTGGTCATCGACAACAAGCCCGGCGCCGCCGGCAACCTGGGCACCGCCGAGGTCTCGCGCGCGGCGCCCGATGGCTACACCTGGTTGGTCTCGACGGACACCACCTTCACTGTCAACCCGCACGTCTACAAATCGCTGGGTTTCAAGCCCGACGACCTGATCCCCGTGGCCATGCTCACCCAATTTGGACAGACCTTGGTCTGCCACCCGGGCGTGGGCGTCCACACGGTGCCGGAGCTGGTCGCCAAGGCCAAGAGCCAGCGCATGAACTACGCCTCGGGCGGCCTGGGAGTGCCCGGCCATCTGACGATGGAACTGCTGCAATCCCTCGCGGGATTCGACATGACCCACATTCCGTACAAAGGCCCGGGGCCGGCCACGCAGGATGTACTGGGGGGCCAAGTGCCCTGCGGATTTTTGGCCGGCCCCACGGTGCTCCCGCATGTCGCAGCCGGCAAGCTGGTCGCGCTCGCCGTCTCCAGCGCCACGCGCTCACCGGCCCTGCCCGATGTGCCCACCGTGGCCGAGGCCGGCATCAGGGGCTATGAGGCCAACTTCTACCTGGTCGCCATGGCACCCAAGGGCACGCCGGAGGCCGTCGTGCAGAAGTTCCGCACGGCGTTGCTGGAAGCGCTGAAGGCGCCTGACGTCATTGCCAGGCTGAAGGCCAGCGACCAGGCCGTGGTCGGCTACGACGGCGCCAAGACGGCGGCGGTGCTGGCCGCCGACTCGAAGAAATGGGGCGAGATCGCGCGCAAGATCCAACTCGGCCTGGATTGAAGGACGGCCGAGGATGAACGTCCTCTTCATCATGTCCGACCAGCTGCGCTGGGACCATCTGTCCTGCGCCGGTCACCCCTATCTGCAGACGGCCAACATCGATGCCCTCGCCGCTCGTGGCGTGCGCTTCACGCAGGCCTATGTGAACAGTGGCGTGTGCGGCCCGAGCCGGATGAGCTACTACACCGGCCGCTACCCCATCAGCCACGGCGCCACCTGGAACCGCGTGCCGCTCTCCGTCGGCGAGATGACCTTGGGCGAGTACCTGCGCGCCGCTGGGGGCGGGCAGGACCTGTGGCTGGCGGGCAAGACCCATGTGCAGCCCGACATCGAGGGCCTACAGCGCTTGGCCATCGAGGGGCAGACCGAGCTCGGGCACCTGCTGGCGCAGGGCGGCTTCCGCGAGGTGGAGCGCTACGACGGCCACCACGAGATGGGCCCCGGCGACGCTTATTCGCGCTTCTTGCGTGCGCGGGGCTACGACAGCGAACGCCCTTGGAGCGACTACGTCATCTCGGCCATTGACGAACGCGGCCAAATCGTCAGCGGCTGGCAGATGCGCAATGTGCACCTGCCGGCTCGGGTGGCGGAGGCGCATTCCGAGACGGCCTACATGACCAGCCAGGCGATCGACTTCATGCGCCGCCAGGGCAGCCAGCCCTGGGTGTTGCACTTGAGCTATGTGAAGCCGCACTGGCCCTATATGGCGCCCTCGCCCTATCACGCGCACTACCGGTACGAGCACTGCCTGCCCACCATCAAGTCCACCGCCGAACTGGCCCAGGCCCACCCCGCCGTGGCGGCCTACCGCCAGCACGAGGAGTGCCTGGCCTTTGCGCGCGACGAGGTGGTGCGCAAGGTGCGGCCGGCCTATCAGGGGTTGATTCATCAACTCGACGATCACCTGGGCCGGCTCTTCAACGAGATGGACAGCCTCGGCCGGCTCAAGGACACCTTGATCATCTTCTGCGCCGACCATGGCGACTTCCTGGGCGACCACTGGCTCGGCGAGAAGGAGCTGTTCTACGACACCGTGCAGCGCGTGCCCTTCATCGTGGTGGACCCGCGCCCCGAGGCCGATGCCACGCGCGGCAGCGAGGACGATCGCTTTGTCGAATGCGTGGACGTGGTACCCACGGTGCTGGACGCACTGGGCCTGCCGATTCCGCGCCACCGCATCGAGGGCGAGAGCCTGCTGCCCCTGCTACACGGCCAGCAGCCGGCCTGGCGCCAGGCGGTGTATAGCGAACTGGACTACAGCTTCCGCGAGGCACGCCTGCAGCTCGGCCGCTCGCCCCAGCAGTCGCGCGCCTTCTCGCTGCGCACGGCGCAGTGGCGCTACGTCTACTGGCTGGACCTGCCCGAACAGCTCTATGACCTGCAGGCCGACCCCGACCAGCTCTGCGACCTCGGCCGCGAGCCCGCGACGGAAGGCATGCGGCGCCAGATGCGCGAGCAACTGCTCGACTTCCTGGCCCGGCGCAAGCACCGCACGACGGTGAGCGACGAGTTCATCGAGCAGCGCACCAACCAGCACAAGCAGGCCGGCGTCTTTTACGGCCAGTGGTGACCGCGCTCAGGCCGGTGGGCCCGGCTGGGCGGCGCATTCCTCAAAGACGCGCGCACGGCAGCGCGCACAAATCGCCGGGTCCAGCTGCGGCACGATGGCCGCGATGGCGCTGCGCTTGTCCGGGAAGACATGGCCCGGCCCCAGCCGCTGCAGGAAACCGCTGCGCTCCCACGCGGCCACGACCTCGGGCCGCGGGCGATGGAAGTAGAGGCCTTGACCCGGCTGGCTGCGTAGCGCCCGCTCGCGCTCCCAGAGTGCGGCCCCGGCTGGGTCGATGAAGTTCATGCTCTTGCCCATCACCAGCAGGTGGCCGGCGGCGCACCCTCAGCATTCGGCTCGCGCAGCAGGCGCAGGGCGTCCGCCACATGCGCCTCGGCGCCGTACCAGACCGGGCCCTCCATGCGCAGCAGCTTGAGCTGCGGGCATTCGGGCGCCCCGGGCGCCAGCACGACGAAGCGACGATCCTGACCCGGCTGCGGCGCAGCCGCAAACCCCATGCTTCGCAGCGCCGGGTGTGCCGTGCGGTGCAGGTAGAGCACCAAGGACGCCGCCACGCCCGCCAGCACGGCCACCTCCAGTGGCAGCGCCAAGGTGGCCAGCAGCGTGCCGGCCGCCACGCCTGCCTCGCGCCGGTCCA
>CALMQC010000216.1 GCA_937871895.1 uncultured Roseateles sp.
GCGAACGCAGGGAGTTTTGCGGCGCGGCCCAAGTCCGCGCAGCGCAGGGCACCCGGAGCAACGCGAAGGGCAAGCCCGCCGAGCGATGCTCAGGCCCCGCCCGCCGCCTTGCCCCAACCCGACTTCAGACAGGCCTCAACCCAAAGCCTGATCGAAATCAGCGATCAAGTCCGCCGCGCTCTCCAACCCCACAGACAACCGCACCAGCCCTTCAGCAATCCCCATCGCCTCACGCCCCTCACGCCCCATCTCCCAGAAGATGGTCGGCGCCACGGGGATGATCAGCGTGCGCGTGTCTGCCAACCCCGTCGCCTTCAACGGCAGACGCAAACGGTTCAGCGCCGGCACCAACTGTTCGGCGTCGCGCAGCTCAAAAGCCATCATCCACGAGCCACAGCCCCCAAACCAATCGCGTGCTCGCGCATGCTCAGGGTGGCTCTCCAGCATCGGGTAGTGCACGGCCGCGATGGCGGGGTGCTGCTGCAGGTGGCGTGCCAGCGCCAGGGCCGTCTCGCTGGTGCGAGCCATGCGCAGCGGCAGGGTCTCTGCGCCGACGAGGATGCGGTGGGCCGCCTCGCTGGACAGCGTGCCGCCCATGTCGCGCAGGCCCTTCTTGCGGATCTGCTGCAGGCCCCAGCCGCGTGGGTCACCGGTGCGGTAGCCGGCAAAGAGGTTGGGGTAACGGGACCAGTCGAAGAGCCCGGTGTCCGTCACCGCCCCGCCCAGCGCCTCACCGTGGCCGGCAATGGTCTTGGTCAGCGAGTTCATCACCAGGCCGGCGCCAAAGCGCTTGGGCTGCAGCAGCGCCGGTGAGGTGACGGTGTTGTCCACCACATAGAGCAGGCCGCGGGCCTGGCAGAGCGCGCCGATGCCGGCCAGGTCAGGGATGCGCGTGCTGGGGTTGGCGATGGTCTCGACGAAGACCATGCGCGTCTCGGGTCGCAGCGCGGCCTCGACGGCGGCCACGTTGCCAGCGTCCACCTTGGTCACGGCCACGCCCAGGTCCTGCAGCGTGCCGAAGAAGCTGTTGGTGTTGCCGAACACGCGG
The DNA here is from genome assembly GCA_937871895.1 of uncultured Roseateles sp. Taxonomy (GTDB): domain Bacteria; phylum Pseudomonadota; class Gammaproteobacteria; order Burkholderiales; family Burkholderiaceae_C; genus Pelomonas. Next base: position 1,049 of record CALMQC010000216.1, read on the forward strand.
CTGCTGGTGACGAGGTGGTCGCCGGCCTTGAGCAGGGTGAGGAAGATGGCCGACAGCGCCGCCATGCCGGTGGCAAAGCTGACGGTGCCGATGCCGCCTTCCAGTTCGGTGACCAGACCCTCCAGTGCGGCCGTGGTGGGCGTGCCCTGGCGGGCGTAGTTGAAGGCGCCCTTGGCCTTGCCCTGGAAGACGGCGATGAGGTCTTGCACGTCACCATAGGCGTATTGCACGGAGGGGTGGACGGGCGCGTGCACGCCGCCGAACTGGGGCTCGGGGCCGATGGCGTGGACGAGTCGGGTGCTGAGGTCGTCGGACATGGTGTTCGCGGATGGCGTGCTGAATTGGAACCCAGAAACAACAAGACCCGCCAGGGCGGGTCTTGCAGTGGTGTCAGTGTCCGGAGATCACTGGCTGAACTGATAGTCCGTCTTGGCGCGCTTGATGAGGTCCACCATGTAGTCCTGCATCTTTTGCTGCTCCAGGCGCTGCTTGACCTGGGCCTTCACGTCGTCAAAGGCCGGGAAGGTGGACTCGCGCGTGTCTTCGAGCTTGATGATGTGATAGCCAAACTGGCTCTTCACCGGCTCTTCGGTCATCTGGCCCTTTTGCAGGGCGACCATGGCCTGGCTGAACTCGGGCACGAAGTTCTTGGGGTTGGCGAAGTCGAGGTCGCCGCCATTGGCTGCGGAGCCGGTGTCCTTGGAGTTCTTCTTGGCCAGTTCTTCAAAGTTGCCGCCGGCCTTGATCTGCTTGATCAGGTCCTTGGCTTGGTCTTCGGTCTCCACGAGGATGTGGCGGGCGCGGTATTCCTGGCCGCTGTTGGCCGCCTTGAACTTGTCGTACTCGGCCTTGGCGAGTTCGTCGGTCACGGGGTTCTTGGCGCGCACTTGCTCCAGCAGCACGCGCTCCAGGATGGCCTGGCGGGCCAGTTCCATCTGAACCTTGTAGTCGGCCGACTGTGGGACGCCCGCGCGTTCGGCTTCCTGCATGACGATCTCGCGGCGGACGACTTCGTCCTTGACCTTGGCCTCCAGCTCCGGCGTGCGGGGCTGGCCGTTCTTGGTGACCTGGGACATCAGGGCCTCGAGGCGCGCCTTGGGCACGGGCTTGCCGTTGACGGTGGTGATGTTCTGCGCGATGGCAGCCACGGGGAGCAGGGCGGCGATGGCCGCAGCAAGCACAAGCTTCTTCATGTCGGTAGAGGGGTGTCTGACGAGGGGAACGCGCCGCCAGGGGCGCGGGAAAGCGGCGGACTCAGTGCTCGTCGGGGGTTCGGGTGTCCAGGCTCAAGGCGTGGATCCCCCGCTGCATCAGGTCGGAAAGGCAATGATAGACGAGGCGGTGTCGGGCGACCCGTTGCAGCCCGGTAAAGCGGTGGCTCACGACAGTCACGTGAAAGTGACCGCCCTCGCGGGCGCCGGCATGCCCGGCGTGATCGGCGCTGTCGTCGCGGACGGTCAGTTCGAGCGGAGCGAATTCTGCGCGCAGCCGCGCTTCGATCACCGTGCCAAGGGTCATGCCTTCTCGGCCTCTTCCGTCTTGGAGTCCTGCGGCGGCAGATGGCGGCTCAGGTACATGCCCTGAGCCAGGGTGAACACCAGCAGCAGCCCGGTGGCGCCCCAGGCCTTGAAGCTGACCCAGGTGGACTCGCTGAAGTTGTAAGCCACGTAGAGGTTGAGCACCCCCATGGCGCCGAAGAACAGCACCCAGGCGCGGTTGAGCTGGCTCCAGACCTTGGCCGGCAGCTCCAGCTCGGCGCCCAGCATGCTTTGAATCAGGTTCTTGCCGAAGAAGGTGGCCGAGCCCCAAAACACCAGGGCCATGCCCCAGTAGAGGCCGGTGGGCTTCCACATGATGAAGGTCTTGCTGTGGAACCACACGGTGGCGCCGCCCAGCGTGACGACGAGCACCAGACTGACCCAGAGCATCAGGTCCACCTTGCGGCCTTGCAGCTTGACGACCAGCACCTGCAGGAGCGTGGCGGCAATCACCACCAGGGTTGCCAGCATCACCGGGCCTTCGTCGACACCGACCTTGCCGCCGGAGACCAGAAAGCCGAAATGCTCGGTGGCGAAGGCAGCGGCCCACGCCGCATGCGTCTCGGCGTACTTGTAAGTGCCGAAGAAGAGGATCAGCGGCAGGAAGTCGAGCAGCAGCTTCAAGGAGGCGCACCAGGTGGGTCAGCGGGGCGCAAAGTCTATCGCCGCCGAATTGATGCAGAAACGCTCGCCCGTGGGGGCTGGGCCATCCGGGAAAACGTGGCCCAGGTGGGCGCCGCACTGCTTGCAGCGCACCTCCACGCGCACCATGCCGTGGCTGCGATCGACCACGCGCTCGATCACCTCGGCATCGGCGGCGGCCGAGTAGCTGGGCCAGCCGCAGCCGGCGTCGAACTTGGTCTCGGCCTCGAAGAGCGTGGTGCCACAGCACACGCAGTTGTACTTGCCGTCTTGCCAGTGATCCCAGTACTTGCCGGTGAAGGCGCGCTCGGTCGCGGCGTGGCGGGTCACCTGGTATTGCATGGGGTCGAGCTGCTCGCGCCACTCGGCGTCGGTCTTTTGCACGGGGTAGGTCATGGATGAGATTCCTCAGGATGAGCACGAGACTTCAAGATGCTGGGCCCAGTCCGGAGGCAGGGCGGCGTCATCGGCTCGCTCGGGTTCGTCGTACGGCGTGCTCAGAACTTTCAGCAAACGCTGAACTTCGCTGAAGTCGCCGCCCTCGGCGGCGCGGATGGCCGTCTCGGCCAGGTGGTTGCGCAACACCACGGCCGGGTTGCTGCGCAGCATCAGGGCCTGCGGCTCGGGCTCGCGGCTGATGCGGGCCTGCCAGCGCGCGTGCCAGGCATCAAAGGCCTCGCGGTCCAGCACGTGGTCGCGGATCTCGCCATCGCCCCGTGCCAGGCTGCGGAAGCTGCGCGTGAAGTCGGCCCGCGCGGCGGCCAGCAGTTGCAGCAGCTCGTCGATCAAGGCCTGGTCGCCGTCCTCGGCATGGCGGATGCCGAGCTTGGCGCCCATCTGCCTCAGCATGGCGCTCTTGAAGGCGGGCTTGAAGGCCTCGACGGCGTCCAGCAGCCGCTCGCCGGCGGCTTCGCGGTCGCCGTCCAGCAGCGGCACCAGCGCATGGGCCAGCGCATGCAGGTTCCAGAACGCGACCGAGGGCTGGCGCGCGTAGGCGTAGCGGCCGCGCTCGTCGCTGTGGTTGCAGATGTGGCCGGGGTCGAAGCCGTCCAGGAAGCCGAAGGGCCCGTAGTCCAGCGTCAGGCCCAGCAGGCTCATGTTGTCGGTGTTCATCACCCCATGGCAAAAGCCCACGGCCTGCCAGTGCGCCATCAACGCGGCCGTCTGCTCGGCCACCTGCTGCAGCAGGGCGACGGCGGGCTCGGGGGCCTGCAGGCAGTGCGGCGCATGCTCACGCAGCGTGTGGTCGAGCAGCTCGCGCAAGGCCTCATGCTCGCCGTGGTGAGCGAAGTGCTCGAAGTGCCCGAAGCGCAGGAAGGACGGCGCGACGCGCGTGACCACGGCGCCGGTCTCGATGCGCTCACGCCGCACCGGCAGGGCCGAGCCCACCACCGCCAGCGCGCGCGTCGTCGGGATGCCCAGCGCCGCCATCGCCTCCGAGCACAGGAACTCGCGGATCGAGGAGCGCAGCACCGCGCGGCCATCGCCCATGCGCGAGTAGGGCGTGAGCCCGGCGCCTTTGATCTGGATCTCCATCGACACCGTCAGCGTGGCCACCTCTCCCAGCAGGTGGGCGCGCTCGTCTCCCAGTTGCCCGGCCCAGACGCAGAACTGGTGGCAGCTGTAGTCTCTG
>CALMQC010000217.1 GCA_937871895.1 uncultured Roseateles sp.
GTTCGCGGCTCGCGGGCTGCAGCGCGTCGCCCAGCGCCAGGCGGGCCGTCAGCGCCGCCATCGCCGCAGGCGTGGTGGTGTCGCGCAGGTCGCCTTGCACCACGTGGTTCATTTCGGGCTCCATGCGGTCGATGCGGGTCGATGCATCACCCTGCGTCCGCAGCCAGGCCGTGAAGGCCGCCGGCCCGCCCAGGCGGCGCAGCAAGAGGTTGGCGGCGCCGTTGTCGCTGTGGGTCTGCGCGGCCTGGGCCAGGTCGATGAGGTTCATGCGGCCCTCCTTCACGCGGGCGCGGGTGACCGGGGCGTGGCCGACGATGTCCGCCTCGCGCAGCAGCAGCGCGTCCGTCGCCTGCCAGCTGCCGGCATCGACGCGGGCCAGTGCTGCGGCGGCCAGCGGCAGTTTGAAGGTCGAGCACATCCCAAAGCGCTCGTCGCCCCGGTGCGCCCACTGCTCGCCGCTGCCCGTGTCCAGCACCGCCACGCCAAGCCGGCCGCCGGCGCGGCGCTCCAACTGAGCCAGTGTCCGGAAAGGGGGCTCGGCAGCCCAAGCCGTAGCGCAGGCGGCGAGCGACGTGAAGAGGGCGGCGCGGCGGGTGAGATTCATAGCAAACCTAATGGGAGTTGATCGGTGGTGTGTTGGGTTCTGGCGCATTCTTCCCAGGCACACTGCGAGGTCCAAACGATCTGTTCTTGCAGCTGCCATAAGAACTTCTGATGCCCCTCGCTCGCTACTCGCTCAACAGCCTGCACGCCTTCGCCGCCGCTGCGCGGCACCTCAGCTTCACCCGCGCGGCGGAGGAGCTCTGCGTGACGCAAGCCGCCGTCAGCCAGCAGATCAAGGCGCTGGAGGCCCAGGTCGGCAAGCCGCTCTTTTTGCGCACCGCACGCGGCCTGCAACTCAGTGACGAAGGCGCCCGCCTCGCGCCCGCCGTGCAGCAGGCCTTTGCCCAGCTCGACGCGGCCTTGAGCCTGCTCGACGACAGCGCCCCGCCCGAGCGCCTCACCGTCGCCGTCGTCGGCACTTACCTGCACGGCCACTTGCTCGCCCGCGTGCCCGACTTTGAGGCTCGCTACCCCCACATCGAGCTGCGCCTGCAAACCCATAACAACAAGGTCGACCTCGCCACCGAGACGCTCGATGCCGCCATCCGCTTTGGCGACGGCGCCTGGCGCAGCGTCGAGGCCCTGCCCCTGCAAGCCACCCCGCTCACGCCGCTGTGCGCCCCGTCCCTCGCCGCCCGCCTGCGCCAGCCGTCCGACCTGCGCGGCCAGGTCCTGCTGCGCTCCTACCGCCTGCAGGACTGGCCCGCCTGGGGCCAGGCCGCCGGCTGCGCGAGCCTCGTCGCCCGCGGCCCGCAGTTCGACTCGTCCGTCCTCATGGTCCAAGCCGCCGTGCAAGGCGCCGGTGTGGCCCTCGCCCCACCCGCCCTCTTCGCCCGCGAGCTGGCCTCAGGCGCCCTGGTCCAACCCTTTGCCACCACGGTGGATGTGGGGCGCTACTGGTTGACGCGCAGCCTGACTCGCGAGCCCTCGGCGGCGTGGGGGGTGTTCAGGGATTGGTTGGTGGGGCAGGTGGCGCCTAGGGAAGTGGGCTCGTGAGCACCACGGTGTATCCATTCGGATCGCGCAGCCAGTACTCCCAATTTCCGTTCTCACTGAAGCGCCGCTCTTTCAAGGTTTCAGCCTGCATGTCCGAGGCGCGGCGGACTGCCGCATCGAAGTCATCCAGTTCGAACCACAACACAACCCCGTTCCCATAAGGGCGGACTGAGGGGTCCCCCAGAGGACCATGTTGGTGCTCAGCATCCCAACGATGCAGTTGCAGGATGAGCTGCCCTCCGTCCATGAGGCGCTCATATTCATCGCCGCCATGTCCGCTGGAGCAGCCGAGCAGCTGCTGATACCAAGCGCTGACCGCCGGAACATCGTGAACACAGATGAGGGGTGCCAACTGCATGTGGACGACTCCTTGCCCGCCAAACGTTGTGGTCGCGGATCGCGATCCGGCACCATATCAGCGGAACACGGTGGGTCGCTCACCGGGTAGTGAAGATGCACGGTCGCGCAATGGCTTGGACGATGAGCCCCGCGCCCACAATCCGCCCGAGCAGGCGCAAGGTGCTCCTGCCATCCAACCCCCTCACACCATGACCCCCTCCCGCCTCATCGCCCTCACCCTGTTTGCGCTTGCCACCACCACCGCCCAGGCCGCCCCCAAGCCCTGCGACGAACTCAAGGCCGAGATTGCGGCCAAGCTGGAGGCCAAGGGCGTCAAGGGCTACACGCTCGACGCGGTGGAGGCCGACAAGGTGCCGGCTGACGCCACCGTGGTGGGCAGCTGTGAGGCGGGCAGCAAGAAGCTGGTCTACAAGCGCGGTTGACAGGCTAGAGCCCCAGCGCCACCAGCTCCTCGCTGGTGCGCTGCAGCCAGAGCTTGACCCGTTGCCGGTCCAGCAGCCCCAGCGTGCCGGGTTGCTGGGCGGCCCAGAAGCTGAGGCCTTGGGCGTCGAGCTTTTGCACCAGGGCATCGGGCAGCTTGCGCAGGTGCAGCACGCGGGCGCCGGCCAACGCGGCCCGCTCCAGCAGGCCGGAGGCGGCGAGCAGCTCGAAGCGTTCGCCGCGCACTTCGTTGAGCACCAGCACCAGGGGCAGGCCGGCACCCGGGCCATCGAGCCACTGGGCCAGCAGCTCGACGGAATCGCGCCCGGCGTCCATCACGTGCCAGTAGCTGAGGCCCACGCCCAACTCGGCCGCGAGTTCGGGCACGCCGGCCTCGTGCAGCCAGCGCGTCAGGGCGGCTTGGGTCTGGGCGGCCATGTCCACCACCACGCGCTGCTCTGGGTCGGCGGCAGCGGCTTCGAGCACGCAGTCGAGGCTGTCGTGCGAGTCGAGCGGCGTGGCGGTGGTGTAGTCGCCGTAGTAGCGCAAGAGCGCGCCGTGCGAGCGGTCGGTGTCAAAGCAGCGCAGCGGCTGGCCGTGGTCGATGAAGTGCTGCGCCAGGAAGCGCGCGACCAGCGACTTGCCAACGCCGCCCTTTTCGCCACCGATCCAATGAATCTGACTCATGAAGTTCCCATCCGGGTGCACAACGGGGCCCCCTGAACAGGCTTAGCAAGAATCGGCGCAAGCCAGCACAGAATGCGGCGCATGAGCCGCCCGCCCAGCCTTGAACCCAGTCTGTACCGCGACCACCTCGCCCTGCTGCAGCAAGGCGCCGAGGCCGCGCTGGCCGCCACCGGGCATGAGGCGCTGGTCATCGCGTCCGGCATCGAAAAGTTCGCCTTCCTCGATGACCGGCCCTACGGCTTCCAGCCAAACCCGCACTTCAAGCACTGGGTGCCGCTGAACCAGCATCCGCACAGCTGGCTGGCCGTGCGGCCTGGGCGCAAGCTGCGCGTGGTGGTGCATCTGCCGGCGGACTTCTGGCATGTGCCGCCCAGCCCGCCGACGGGCGAATGGGTCGAGGCGGTGGAGCTCGTTGTGATCCGCGAGCCTGACGAGGCCGTGGCGGCGCTGAAAGATGTGCTCGGGCCGCGCACCGCCGTGATTGGTGAGGCAGATGCCGCCTTGCCCGGGCTCGTGCCCACCAACCCCGAGGCCCTGCTGCACCGTCTGCACTGGGCCCGCGCCTGCAAGACGCCCTGGGAGCTGGCGCAGATGCGCGCGGCCTCGCGCCGTGCGGCCCCGGCCCACCTGGCCGCACGCGATGCCTTCCTGGCCGGCGCGAGCGAGGCCGAAATCCACCGCGCCTACCTGGTGGCGAGCCACCACACCGACCGCGACCTGCCCTACGCCAACATCGTGGGCCTGAACGAGCACGCCGCCGTGCTGCACTACCAGCACCAGGACGAAGCCCGGCCGCTGCAGTCGCGCAGCTTGCTTCTCGACGCGGGTGCCCAGGTCAACGGCTACGCCAGCGACATCACCCGCACCTGGGCTGCGCCGGGGCACGCTGAGTTTGCAGGGCTGATCACGCTGATGGACCACGAGCAGCAAGCCCTCGTCGCCGAGGTGCGTGAGGGCCGGGACTACCGCGACATCCACCTCAGCAGCCACCAGCGCCTCGCGCCCGTGCTGCTGGAGAGCGGCCTTGCCCGCCCTGGCACCAGCGCGGAAGCGCTCGTCGCGCAGCAGGTGACGCACGCCTTCTACCCCCATGGCATCGGCCACTTGCTTGGCCTGCAGGTGCACGACATTGGCGGCCACATGGCGAGCGAACTCGGCGGCACGCGCGAGAAGCCCGCCGGCCACCCCTATCTGCGCCTCACGCGCACGCTCGCACCCGGCATGGTCGTCACCATCGAGCCGGGGCTCTACTTCATCCCGATGCTGCTGGACCGCCTGCGCACCAGCCCCGCCGCGAGCCTGGTGGACTGGGCCACGGTCGAGCGGCTCACGCCCTATGGTGGCATCCGCATCGAGGACGACGTGGTGTGCGGCAGCGGGGCCGAGGCGCCCGAGAACTTGACGCGCGAGGCCTTTGCGGCGTGCGCCTGAGCGGCGCTCGTCAGCGCAAGACCTGGGCCTGTGTCAGCCGCGCGCAATAGCCCACGAGCACCGCAGTCAGCACGCCGAGGATCATGGGCATGGCCCACAGCACGCCCATGGCCTCACGGCCGCCTGGGGCGAGCACCAGCACATGCAGCATGTAGACCGCGCTGCCCGCCAGCGACACCGCGAGCAGGCCCGTGGCCA
>CALMQC010000218.1 GCA_937871895.1 uncultured Roseateles sp.
GCACCGCGCCCACCAGCAGGTGGGCGTGCGGCAGCTTGAGCGCCACCTCGCGGGCGTAGGCGCCGTCGGCCCGCCGCGCGAGCCACACCACGCCCATGCCGCCCTGGCCCAGTTCGCGCAGCAGCTCGTAGGGGCCGATGTGCTGGCCGGGCTGGTGGGAGCGCCCGGCAGGAGGCAAACGGGGCGAACCGCTCAGAAAGCTGTCCGTCTCATCCTGCAAGCCGCTGCGTACCGTTGCCAGGGCTGGACGCAGATCGGCATCAAGCTCGGGCAGCGCAGCCAGCCAGGCATCGCGCTCGGCATCGGGCAGGGCCATCAAGGCGTCCAGCAGCTCCGAGAAGCGCGGCCAGCGGTCGGGCGGGCAAGGCAGGCTCATGCTGCGCACCAACGAGATATCAATGCGCCGCCGGACATTCAGACCATGGTGCGCAGCAACGCGCGGGCCTTGTCCCAATCACGGCGCACGGTGCGGTCCGTGACGCCCAGAGCCTCGGCAATCTCCAGGTCCGTCATGCCGGCAAAGTAGCGCATCTCCACCACCTGGGCCAGGCGCGGCTCCACGGCGGCAAGGGCCGTGAGCGCGGTGTCGATCTGCAGGGTGTCGTCGCCGGGGCTGACCAGTTGGCCGGCCACCACGGTGTCGAGCGTCACGTGGTCGGCCCCGCCGCCCCGCCGCTCGGCCAGGCTGGCACGCAGCTCATCGACGATGACCGAGCGCATCACGCGCGCGGCATAGGCATAGAAGTGACCGGGGCTCGCAAAATCGAGCTGACCGACACGGTCACGCAGGCGCAGATAGCTCTCGTTGACCAGCGCCGTGGTGTTGAGCGCACTGTGCGCACCACTGGCATGCAGCCGGGCACGGGCGATCTTCTTGAGTTCGGGGTAGGCCTCGTCCCACTCGGCAGGCCAAGGGGGGTCGTTCGGTGTGGCTGGGTCCATGCCGGCAATATCGCACGGCAGGCCCTGGCCACTCAGCTCGGCGCGAGGTTCAAGAAGAAGCGCGACAGCCAGCCCACGGCGTGGGCATTGCTCACATTGCCGCGCCCGCGCTGCTCGATGCGCACATTGGCCACTGAGGCCGAGGGCACCACATTGCCGGAGCCGATGGCCCGAGGGTCCACCTGGCCGGAGAAGCGCAGCACGTCCACGTTGTGATTGACGCCAATCTGCTTCTCGCCCGAGATCATCAAATGACCGTTGGGCAGCACAGCGGTGACGACAGCGGTGATGGTGCCGCTGAAGTCATTGGTGTTCTGGTTGCTGCCCTTGCCCTTGTTGGTGTTGTCGCTGCTGGCGGCGGCGGAGGCACGGCCGAAGCTGTTGGGCGCAATGCCCGGCAAGGCGGTGACGCCGGCCGCCAGGCTGCCGGACTTGGACAGCTCGCTGGTGCTGGTCTGGGTGGCGGACACCTTCTCGACGATGCTGACCGTGAGCGTGTCGCCCACCAGACGGGCGCGGTAGTCCTCGAACAGCGGGCGGTAGCTGGCTGCCTGGTAGATGGAGCCGTTCTGCACCGTCTGCGATTGCACCGACGGCAGGTTGACCACCGGCGTGTGCGACATCTCGACCTCGGGCTGCGAGTAGAGCGTGGAGCAGCCGGAGAGAGCGAAGGCGGCCAACAGGGCGATGAGGGCTTTCATGGCGCGGTCCTTCAGATCTGAGCCAACTTCTGGAGCATCTGGTCGGAGGTTTGCACGGCCTTGGAGTTGAGCTCGTAGGCGCGCTGGGTCTGGATCATCTGCACCAGCTCCTCGACGACGTTCACGTTGCTGGTCTCGACAAAGCCCTGCTGCAGCGCACCGAGGCCATTGGCATTGGGCGCGCCGGCATTGGGCGTGCCCGACGAGGCCGTCTCGGTGAAGAGGTTCTGCCCGCGCGGGTCGAGGCCGGCCGGATTGACGAAGCTGGCCAGCTGGATCTGCCCGATTTGCTGCGGCGTGACCTGGCTTGGCAACGTGACGGTGACAACACCGTCGCTGCCGATGGTGACGCTCTGCGCATTGCCCGGGACCGTGATGCCGGGCAGCAAGGTGTAGCCGTTGTTGGTGACGATCTGGCCGTTGGCGTTGAGCTGGAAGGAGCCGTCACGCGTGTAGGCATTGGTGCCGTCGGGCATCTGGATCTGGAAAAAGCCCTCGCCCTTGATGGCCAGGTCCAGGTTGTTGGTGGTCTGCTGCAGGTTGCCCTGGCTGTAGATGCGCGCCGTGGCCACCGGGCGCACCCCGAGGCCCACCTGCAAGCCGGTGGGCAGCACGGTCTGCTCGGTGGTGTTGGCGCCGGACTGCCGGAGGTTCTGGTAGATCAGGTCCTCGAAGATGGCGTGCGAGCGCTTGTAGCCATTGGTGCCGACGTTGGCGAGGTTGTTGGAGATGTTGTCCAGCTGGGTTTGCTGGGCCTCCATGCCGGTCTTGGCGATCCAGAGCGAGCGAATCATGGCGATTCCTTAGGTAGAGCCCAGCAACTTCGCGGACTGTTGGCCCTGGGTCTGGGCGATCTGGAGCAGCTTCATCTGCTGCTCGAACTGCCGCGCGGCCGAGATCATGGCAACCATGGTCTCGACGGGGCTGACGTTGGAGCCTTCCAGCGCGCCGTCCTGCAAACGGGCGGCGGGGTTGGCTGGCAAGTCGCCATCGGGCGCGCGAAAGAGCCCGTCGTCACCCCGTTGCAGCGGCGCCTCGGGCGTGACCAGCTTCAAGCGGCCCACGGTGGTGGGGCGCTGGTTGGGCGACTTGACGCTGACCGTGCCGTCGCCGCCGATCTCGACCGTGCTGTTGGGCGGGATGTTGATGGGGCCGCCATCGCCCAGCACCGGGTTGCCATTGCGCATCACCAAGAGGCCCTCGGCGTTCACGTCCAGCGAGCCCGCCTTGGTGTAGGCCTCGGTGCCGTCCACCGCCTGCACGGCCAGCCAGGCATTGCCTTGCATGGCGACGTCGAGGTTGCGCCCGGTGGGCGTGATGGCGCCGGGTGCATCGCTGTAGCCGATGCTGGTCTCCAGCGCAAAGGCGCGCGTGCTGGCGCCACTGCCTTGCACGGGCACGCTGCGAAAGGCCTGCAGCTCGGCACGGAAGCCATTGGTGCTGACGTTGGCCAGGTTGTTGGACAGCACGTCCTGCCGCTGCATGGCGGCTTTGGCACCGGCCATCGACAGATAAATCATGCGGTCCATGGGCTAGCCTTTAGCGGAGGTTCACGATCGTTTGGAGGACCTGGTCCTGCGTCTTGATGGTCTGCGCATTGGCCTGGTAGGCGCGTTGCGCGGTGACCATGTTGACGAGCTCGGCGGTCAGGTCGACGTTGCTTTCTTCGAGCGCGCCGGACTGGATCGAGCCCATATTGCCGTCACCCGGCACGCCCACGATGGCTTCGCCCGAGGCGACGCTGCGGATCCAGACGTTGCCGCCCTGGGCCTGCAGGCCTTGCGGATTGCGGAAGGCCGCCAGTTCCACCTGGCCAGCCGGCTTGCTCTGCCCGTTGGAGTAGCGCGCTTGCACCACGCCGTTGGCGGCGATGGTGATGCCGCTGAGCTGGCCCGGCGCATAGCCGTCCTGGGTCAGCGCCGTGACGGCGAAGCTGCTGCCGTTTTCATTGGCGCCCAGGATGTTGAAGGTGATGCCGGCGATGGGCAGGGTGGACACGCCCGTCGCGCTGGTGCCAGCGGGCACCGCCATCGTCAGGTCGGTGGTGGGCGCCGTGGGCTTGCCGCCGGTGGGCGGGAAGGTGATGGTGGTGTAGGGCGTGGTCGGGTTGCCAAAGCCGTCCAGTGCGATGCCGGCGCCGGCGGCATCGGTGTCAAAGGGCGTGCCATTGGCCACCGCGTAGACGTTCCAGGTGTTGGCGCCCGTGGGGTCCGGCGCGGCCTTTTGGTAGTACAGCGTGACGGCCACTTCCTGCCCCTTGGCGTCGAAGACGGTGAAGGAGGTGGCGTTGTTGTAGGTCGTGCTGTCCTTGAGGTCGATGCCCGTGGCGGTGCCGCCGCTGGGTGCCGTGACTTTGGCGCGCGAGTCGAGGTTGAACTCCATCTTGACCGTCGTTGTCACCGCCGGGGCAATACCGGCCGTGGGCAGCTGCAGGGGCTGCGCGGTGCCGGGCTGGATGACGCCGGTGCCGTCAGCCGGGTAGCCCATCAGCTTAAGGGCGTCGTTGTTGACGATGAAGCCCTCGCGGTTGATCTTGAACTGGCCGTTGCGGGTGTAGCGCGTTGGGTTGACGCCATCGGTCACCTGGAAGAAGCCACCGCCATTGATGGCGAGGTCCATGGGGTTGTCCGTGGTGCTGATATTGCCCTGCGTGAACTGCTGCGACACCGCCGCCAGCGTGGTGCCGATACCGACGGAGTTGAGGCC
>CALMQC010000219.1 GCA_937871895.1 uncultured Roseateles sp.
CACCGCCGCAGCCGAACACGCACCACAGGCGCCCGCCGCGCGCCGCCGCGAGGCCCTGCAGCGCCGAAAGGGCTTTGTCCAGCGCGTCGGGTGTGTGCGCGTAATCCACCACCACCAGCGGCATCTCGCGGCCATGGCCCACGCGTTGCATGCGGCCGGACACCGGCGTCACTTGCGCCAAGGCGCGCGCCACCGAGGGCAGTGCGTGGCCCGCAGCGCGCAGCGCGGCCGCCACGCCGAGCAGGTTGTGGGCGTTGTAGTCGCCAATCAGGCCGGTGTGCACGGCGACCTGCTCGGCGCCCTCCTGCAGCGTGAAGCTCAGGCCCTCGGCCGAGTAGTGCAGGCCCACGGCGCGCAGGCGCGCGGGCTGCTGGGTGCTGACGGTCCAGACGTCCAACGCGCCGCCACTCAGCTCCTGAGCCAGTTGGGCCAGACGCTCATCGTCGATATTCAGCGCCACGTGCTGCAGGCCGGGGAAGTCCAGCAACCCGCGCTTGGCCTGCCAGTAGGCGTCCATGCTGCCGTGGTAGTCGAGGTGGTCCTGCGTGAAGTTGGTGAACACGGCGGTGTCCACGCGCGTGCCGGTCAGCCGACCTTCAACGATGCCGATGCTGGAGGCCTCGATCGCACAGGCCGCAAAGCCGGCGTCGCGCATGCCGGCAAAGGCGGCTTGCAGGCGCACGGGGTCGGGCGTGGTGAGGCCGGTGTAGTCGAGCTGGCCGCCGGCTTCGTGGCCTCGGCCCGGGCTTGGAGGCTCGCCGACGCCCAGCGTGCCGACCACGCCGCAGCGGTGCCCGAGCAGGCTGGAGGCCTGCGCCACCCACCAGCTTGATGAGGTTTTGCCATTGGTGCCGGTGATGGCGATGACGCTGAGCGTGGCGGTGGGGTGCTCAAAGTAGCTGGCCGCAATCTCGCCCGTGCGACCCTTGAGGCCCGGCAGGCTGGCCACGCGCGCGTCGGTGAACTTGAAGGCGTCCACGCCCTCGTCCTCCACCAGGCAGGTGGCCGCGCCCATGTTGAGCGCCCCGTTCACAAAGGCGCGGCCGTCCCGCGCATAGCCGGGCCAGGCGATGAAGGCGTCCCCCGGCCGCACGGCGCGGCTGTCGGTGCAGAGCTTGCCGGTGCACCATTCGCGCAGCCAGCGGGCGGCGGCCTCGGCGGACTTCAAACGCGTCAGCATGGTCAGAACGACTCCTCAACGGCAGGTGCTTTCGACGCCACGATCTGGCTCTTCACGTCGAGGTCCGGCGGCACCTGCATCAGGCGCAGGGTCTGGGCCACCACCTGGCTGAAAACGGGGCCGGCCACCTTGCCGCCGTAGTACACGCCGGTGCTGGGCTCATCCACCATCACGGCCACGACGATGCGCGGCTTGTCGATGGGCGAGATGCCGACGAACCACGAGCGGTACTTGTTGACGTAGGTCTTGCCCACCTGCTTGTGCGCGGTGCCCGACTTGCCGCCCACGCTGTAGCCCGGGACCATTGCATCGGGTGCCGTGCCGCCGGGGCCGGCGGCCATTTGCAGCATCTGCCGCAACTCGCGCGCCACGCTGGGCGAGAAGACCCGGATGCCATGCACCGGGTCGGGCTCGCCCCGGCGCTGCAACGTGACGGGGATGACCTCGCCATCGCGCGCGAAGGTCGTGTAGGCCCGCGCGAGCTGGAAGAGGCTGGCCGAGAGGCCGTAGCCATAGCTCATGGTGGCCTGCTCGATGGGGCGCCAGCTCTTGTAGGGGCGCAGACGGCCCGTCACCGCGCCGGGGAAGTTGATCTGCGGCCGCTGCCCCAGGCCAATGCTGGTGAACATCTCGTGCATCTCGCGCGCCTGCATTTGCATGGCGAGCTTGGTGACGCCGATGTTGCTGGACATCTGGATTACCTGGCGCACGCTGATGGCGCCATGCGGCTTGGTGTCGCTGATGACGGCGCCCTGGTAGGGGAACTTGCCGTTGCCCGTGTCCACGATGGTCTCGGGCGTGACGCGGTGTGTCTCCAGCGCCAGCGCGGCCACAAAGGGCTTCATGGTCGAGCCGGGCTCGAAGACGTCGGTCATCGCGCGGTTGCGCAGTTGCTCGCCCGTCAGGTTGGTGCGGCTGCCGGGGTCGTAGCTCGGGTAGTTGGCCAGGGCCAGCACCTCGCCGGTCTGTACGTCCAGCACCACCACCGAGCCGGCCTTGGCCTTGTGCTCCAGCACCGCGTCGCGCACGCGCTGGTAGGCAAAGAACTGCACCTTGGCGTCGATGGAGAGGTCCACGTCGTGGCCATTGGCGGCGGGCACCAGCTCGCCGATGTCCTCCACCACGCGGCCCAGGCGGTCGCGCACCACGGAGCGCGAGCCGGCACGGCCCTGAAGGTCGTTCTGGAAGGCCAGCTCGATGCCCTCCTGTCCCCGGTCCTCGATGTTGGTGAAGCCCACCACGTGCGCGGCCGCCTCGCCCTCGGGGTATTTGCGGCGGTACTCGCGGTCCTGGTAGACGCCCTTGATACGCAGCGCCTTCACGCGGTTGGCCGTCTCGTCGTCGGCCAGACGCTTGAGCCACACGAAGCGCCCCTCGGGGCTCAGCTTGGCGTCCAGCTCGCTGCGGGAGAGGCCCAGCGCATCGGCCAGCGCGGCGCGCTTCTCGGGGTCGGTATCCACTTCCTTCGGGAAGGCCCAGATCGACGGCACCGCCACGCTGGAGGCCAGCACCTGGCCGCTGCGGTCCACGATGCGGCCCCGGCTGGCGGGCAGCTCCAGGGTGTGGGCGTAGCGGGCCTCACCCTGCTTCTGGATGAAGTCCTTGTGAATCACCTGCAGCCACACGGCGCGGCCCAGCAAGCCGGCAAACGCGAGGCCCACCAGCGCGACGAGGAAGCGCGAGCGCCAGGGCGGCGTCTTGCTGGCGAGCAGGGGGCTCGTGGCGTAGCTGACGCCGCGCGCGCTGGCGCCGCCTTTGCTGGCTTTGTTGGGCTTGGGGCTATCGCTCACTGCTTGGCCCCTTCAAGCGCGGCCGAGGCCGGCAGCACCACCGGCTGCACGACAGAGGGCGCGATCAAGCGCATGCCCATCTTCTCGCGCGCCACCTGCTCCACGCGGATGCTGGTGGACTGCTGGTGCCGCTCGGCCGCCAGGCGCTGCGCATCGGCCGCCAGGCGCTCGCCCTCGGCCTTGGCACGGTCCACCTCGCTGTAGAGGCGCCGGGCCTCGTAGCTCGTCTGCACCAGCAGCATGCCGAAGCCCATCACCAGGGCCAGCAACAGCAGGTTGATTTTTGTCAGCACGGGGCCTCCGTGCGTTCGGCCACGCGCAGCACTGCCGAGCGCGAGCGCGGGTTGGCGGCAATCTCGGCCTCGCTCGGGAACACGCGGGCAACGCTCTTGAGCGGCATCGCCTTCTCGGGCGCAAAGGGCGCGCGGCGGTCAAACACCTGCTTGCTGTGCGTGTTGATGAAGGTCTTGACGATGCGGTCTTCCAGCGAGTGGAAGCTGATCACCGCCAGGTGCCCGCCGGGGGCGAGCAGTTGCATCGCTGCCTTCAGCCCCTGCTGCAGCTCCTCAAGCTCGGCATTGACGTGAATCCGAAGTGCCTGAAACGTGCGCGTTGCAGGGTTCTGGCCCGCCTCGCGGGTTTTGACGGCGCCAGCCACGAGCTCGGAAAGCTCGGCAGTGCTGCTGACGGGAGCGCCGCTCTCGCGCCGAGCAACAAGCGCCTTTGCAATCTGTGCAGCAAACCGTTCTTCTCCATAGTCGCGAATGACCTCCGTGATTTCGCGCTCGCTCGCACGCGCCAAAAACTCCGCCGCGCTCTCGCCGCGCGTGGTGTCCATGCGCATGTCCAGCGGCCCCTCGAAACGGAACGAGAAGCCCCGCTCCGGGTTGTCGATCTGCGGGCTCGACACGCCCAGGTCCAACATCACGCCGTCCACGGCCGGCACGCCGATAGCAGCTAGCTCGTCCGCCATGTCGGCAAAGGCGGCGTGGCGGATGGTGAAGCGCGGGTCATCAATGGCCTTTGCCGCCGCCACGGCCTCTGGGTCGCGGTCGATGCTGATCAGGCGGCCCTGCGGCCCCAATTTCGACAGCAACAGCCGCGAGTGCCCGCCTCGGCCAAAGGTGCCATCCACGTAGATGCCATCCGGCCGCGTGAAGACACCTTCCACCGTCTCGTGCAGCAGCACGGTGGTGTGAGCGAAGGGAGCAGTCATCAACGCTTGATGGCGCGCAGCGCCAGCCCGTGCAGAGACGACCGGAGTTCCGGGCCGAGCGCCGGGCCGCCCCAAGCCGGCCCGCTTCGGCTTGCCTGCGGCTCAATGCCGCAGGCAAGCTGGTCCCCTTGGGGGACCGGCCAGACTCGCCCGCGTTCAGCG
>CALMQC010000220.1 GCA_937871895.1 uncultured Roseateles sp.
CGGCATCCAGGCTGGGCCCGAGCAATTGCTGACCACGGCCGGCGCCACCCAGGCCCTCGACCTCATCACCCGCGGCCTGCTGCAGCCGGGCGACGCCGTGCTGGTGGATGACCCGGGATGGGCTGTCGAATTTGCCCGCCTGGCCAACAGCGGCATGCGCTTGCTGCCCGTGCCCCGCCACCCTGACGGCGGCCCCGACCTCACCGTCATGCAACGGCTGGCCGAGGCCCACCACCCCCGCGCCTACGTCACCGTCTCGGTGCTGCACAACCCCACCGGCAGCAGCCTCACTGCCGCCCAGGCCCACACCATCCTCAAGCTGGCCGACCAGCATGACCTGCTCATCGTCGAAGACGATACCTATGCCTTCCTCGCGCCCGAGCACACCGTGCGGCTGTCCGCGCTCGACGGCCTGAAGCGCACCATCTACGTTTCGGGCTTTTCCAAGTTCCTGTCGCCCGCCTGGCGCGTGGGCTACCTGGCCGCGTCGCCAGAACGCACCCAGCGGCTGATCGACCTCAAGCTGCTCAGCAACCTCACCAGCAATGCCTTGCCCGAACGCGCTGTGGCCCATGTGCTGGACCAAGGCCAGTTGCGCCGCCACGCCGAGCGCGTGCAGCAACGTCTCGACGCCGCCCGCACCCGCAGCATTGCCCTGGCAGAACGGGCTGGTGCCCGCTTCGTCTCCCCGCCGCGCGGCCTCTTCGGCTGGATCGACGTGGGCGTGGACACCGAACGCCTGGCCCAGCCCCTGCTCGACGCCGGCTGGCTGACCGCCCCCGGCGTGCTCTTCTCCGCCACCCGCCAGCCGGGCTCGCTGATGCGCATCAACTTCGCCACCGCCCAAACCGCCGCCTTCTGGCGCGACCTGCAGCGCTGCGTGGAGGCACTCCGTGGCGGCTGACGCAGCCCAGCCTTGCCGACATTTCTGAGCATTGCCTCGCTAGTTCTGCCCGCCAAAGTTGGGGCATTCGGCAAGGTGTTGTCGCGGCACCGGCGCGCGCCGAGAAATTCTGCGCGCCGCCACCGAGTAGCCCGGCGGGCCGGCCGGTGCGCTAGGCCAAAATTCTGCTCACATCTAGAGAGCACGGTGTGGCCCACGACGCCACAACCGTTACGGACGTGAGCACCGACAACTTGAAGTTCCTCGTCGTTGACGCGCTGGCCGGCGTGCAATCCTTCAGCCGCCAGCTCTTGCTGAGCCACGGCTTCGCGGCAGATTCCATCATCTGCTGCAGCGACCCTGAAAGCGCCCTCGCCCAAGGCCTGGACTGCGCCCCGGCCCTGCTGGTGACGGACTGGTTCGGCAAGTCGGCGCTGACCGGCGTGGCGCTGGCTGAGCGGCTCAAGAGCGCAGTGCCGGGTCTGCATCTGGGCTTCCTGAGCTTTGAGTGCACGGCCGAACACGAGGCCCAGGCCAAGGCGCTGGGGGCGCACTTTCTCCTCAAGAAGCCCTTTACCGCCGAGCAGCTGCGCGCCGAAATGGGCCGCGCCCTGGAGGCGATGGCCCCGGAGCTGCCGGCCGTCAAGGCGCGATTGCATTCGGCGGGCACACCCGCGACATCCGTGCGGCCCGTCGGCACGACGGGCAGTTCGCCGCTGCGCCCGCGGGTGGTGCTGCCGGTGGCGCCGCCCGCGCCCATCGTGAAGCCGGGCGATCAGGTCGTGTTTGGCGGCAACCGGCACACCGTGATGCACGTGGTTCACCGCCACGGCGAGACGGTGCTGCAGCTCAAGGGCCAAGCCTCCTTCGTGCCGCTTGACAAGGTCAAGATGGCTTGAGGGAGCTACCCCTTGGTGACAGCCTCCAACTGCTCCCAGCGCTCCAGCACGGCAAGCAGCGCCTCCTCAACCTGCGAGGCGCGCTCCGTCACCGCTTGGATGCGCGCGGCGCCTTGTGAGTAGAGCTCACTGCCCCCGATGAGGGCGGCCAGCTCAGCCTGTTCGGCCTCCAGGGCTTCGATGCGAGCGGGAATCTCCTCCAGCTCGCGCTGCTCCTTGTAGGACAGCTTGCGTTTGGGCGCGGCCGGCGTGGCAGCGGCCGCAGCCACGGGTGCCGGGGCAGTTGGGGCGGACTTGGCAGTTGCCGTCGCCAGCTGTGCAGCACGGCGCGACTGGTCGAGCCAGTCCTGAACGCCGCCCTCGTACTCGCGCCAACTGGCATCGCCCTCGTAGACCAGGGTGGACGTGACCACGTTGTCCAGGAAGCGCCGGTCGTGGCTGACGAGGAAGACCGTGCCGTCGTACTCGGCCAGCAGTTCCTCCAGCAGCTCCAGGGTCTCGATGTCGAGGTCATTGGTGGGCTCGTCCAGCACCAGCACATTGGCCGGCCGCGCGAAGAGCCGCGCCAGCAGCAGGCGGTTGCGCTCGCCACCCGACAGCGTGCGCACCGGCGAGTTGGCGCGCTGCGGCGCGAAGAGGAAGTCCCCGAGGTAGCTCTTGACGTGCTTGCGCTGATTGCCGATCTCGATCCACTCGCTGCCGGGACTGATGGTGTCGGCCAACGTGGCATCGAGGTTCAGGCCCTCGCGCATCTGGTCGAAGTAGGCCACCGAGAGCCGCGCGCCGGTGTGCACGCTGCCGCTGTCGGGCGCCAACTCACCGAGGATGAGCTTGAGCAGGGTGGTCTTGCCGGCGCCGTTGGGGCCGATCAGGCCGAGCTTGTCGCCGCGCAGGATGGTGGTGCTGAAGTCGCGCACGACGGTGCGCTCGCCAAAGGCCTTGCTCACGCCCTCCAGCTCCGCCACGATCTTGCCGCTGGACTCGCCACGGTCCAGGTCGAGCCGCACCTTGCCCTGCACGTCGCGCCGCGCCTGGTGCTGCTGGCGCATCTCGACGAGCCGCGCCACACGCGCCACCGAGCGAGTGCGCCGCGCCTCCACGCCCTTGCGGATCCAGACCTCCTCCTGCGCCAGCAGCTTGTCAAAGCGCGCGTTGGCCAGGGCCTCGTTCTCCAGCTCGAAGGCCTTGGCTTTCTGGAAGGCGCTGAAGTTGCCCGGGTAGCCGCGGAGCATGCCCCGGTCCAGCTCGACGATGCGATTGCAGACCCGGTCAAGAAACGCGCGGTCGTGCGTGATGAGCAGCAGACTGCCGGCAAAGGCGTTCAGCAGCTCCTCCAGCCAGGTGATGGCGTCCAGGTCCAGGTGGTTGGTGGGTTCGTCCAGCAGCAGCACCTCGGGCTGCGCCACCAGGGCCCGCGCCAGCGCCACCCGCTTCTTGAGCCCCCCGGAGAGGGCGCCCACCGTGCGGCTGCCATCCAGGCCCAGGCGGTGCAGGGTTTCGTCGACGCGCTGCTCCCAGGTCCAGCCTCCCAATTGCTCCAGCCGCGTCT
>CALMQC010000221.1 GCA_937871895.1 uncultured Roseateles sp.
GGGGGGCGGCAGGCATGGGGGCGCATTCTAGAAATCGCGGCGCCGGGGCCAGGGTTCGCTGCCAGAATGACCCCAGCCAGTCCTTCTGCCGGGCCACTGACGGTCCGGTCGCGCCATGCCGCAGCCGCCCAAGAAACCTCGTCGTACCGCAGAACGGATCCTGGAGGTCACGCTCGACCTCTTCAACCGCTTTGGCGAGCCCAATGTCTCCACGACATTGATCTCGGCCGAGCTTCGCATCAGCCCCGGCAACCTGTACTACCACTACCCGGCCAAGGACGAGCTGATCAATGCGCTCTTCGGCCGCTACGAGGACGAACTGGAGCGCCTGTTGGCCGCCTCGGAGGGCGTGCGCAACGTCGAGGATGCCTGGCTGTTCTTCCACATGCTGTTCGAGCTGATCTGGAAGCACCGCTTCCTCTACCGCGATCTGAACGACCTGCTGTCCAAGAACCGGCGCCTGGAGACCCACTTCCAGAGCCTGCTCGACCAAAAGGCCACCGCCATGCGCAATGTGCTGGCGGGCCTGCACCTGGGTGGCGCGCTCAAGATGGAGCCGCGCGAGGCGGGGCCCACGGGCCAGTCCATGGTGGTGCTGCTCAGCTACTGGCTGAGCTACGAGTACGTGCGTGACCCGCGCCATGCGCTGGAGCCCGACCGGGCTGGCGCCGCCCTGATGCGCGGCGCCTTCCACGTGCTGTCCCTCTTGCTGCCCTACCTGGAGCCTGCCTCCAAGGACCATCTCTTCAAGCTCGCTGGCGAATACCAATAGGAGACATCGACATGGCCAAATGGACTGCCTTCCCCGAGGACAACAGTGCCTTCGTCTACACCCCCGCGACGCTCAAGAAGCACTGGGCGCGCCTGCACGCCGGGGATGCCGAGCCCTTCCCGAAGGACGCCGATGTGGTGCAGGCCTGGATCCACTTCCACGCGGGCGAGTTTCAGGCGGCGTATGAGGCCGGCCTGGCTGCGGGTGGCGCGGGCATCACCGTGGCCAACAAGGCCCAGGCGATCTACGCCAACTACCTGGAGAAGAAGGAAAAGGTGAAGCTGGAGATGTTCCTGGAAGTGGCCGAGCGGGCCTCGGCCCAGCAGACGGCCGAACCCAAGAACCCCAATGCCTATTACTGGCAGGCCTATGCGCTGGGCCGCTACAGCCAGGGCATCAGCGTCACCAAGGCGCTGGCCCAGGGGCTGGGCGGCAAGGTCAAGACGGCGCTGGAGATGACCATCAAGCTCGCCCCCAAGCATGCGGATGCGCACATCGCGCTCGGCGCCTTCCATGCGGAGGTGATCGACAAGGTGGGCAAGCTGCTGGGCAAGACTCAGGGTGCCGACACCGCCACCGGCCTCAAGATGTTCGAACAGGCCTTGAAGCTCAACCCGACCAGTGCCATCGCCATGATCGAGCGCGCCAATGGCCTGGTGATGCTGGAGGGCGACAAGCGCATGGGCGAGGCCGAAACGCTCTACGCCCAGGCTGCCGGCTGCGAGGCCATGGACGCGATGGAGGCGCTGGATATCGCTGTTGCCCGCGAGGAACTCGACGAATAGGCTGGGTCGGCCCCCGCGTTTGCATGTCCCTGCTTGGGGGATGCCATCGTTGTGCAAGCGCGGGCCAAACGCTTAAGCTTCGATCCATCGCTTCCCCCTGACCGCAAGAGCCGCACGATGAAATACCTCCTGATCGCCCTGGCCGCCACCAGCTTTGCTGCACAGGCTGCCGACACCAGCAAGGCCGAGCAGGCCGAGTTGCGCGCTGAATGCGCCAAGAGCTATTCCGAAACCAGCACACTGCCCATTGGCACGGCGAGCAACGAATTCCAGTTCGTCTACGCCCATGGCAAGTACAAGGGTGAAGCCAAGCCAGGCAAGCTGCTGCCCTGCACCCAGCTGCAGTACGCCGCCTACCTCGACACCAAGGCTGATCCGGTCAAGGTGATGTCCGCCTACCCGACCGCTGCCGGTCGGCCTACGCTGAAGAAATCCAAGGCAGAGCCCTTCAAGCTCTGACGACGAGCAAACCCGCTGTACTGAGCCTTTGGCCGCTGTGCGGGAGCGGCCTTCCGGTGAACTCCACAATGTTGGGGCGCTTCGCAAGAAGCGCCCCTTTTTTTGCCTGGGCAGTTCAGCTCAGTTCGTCTTCGCCCCAAGGCAGCATCAGTGCCAGCCATAGCAGGCGCTCGAACTCGGGCGCGAAGTTGGCGATGATGGCCTCGGGGTCTGGGCACAGGCCGCTGTCGGTGATCAAGCCGAACTGCACCTTGCCGGCATAGGTCAGGATGCTGACGCCCATGCCGATGTCGCCCGACTGCGGTACCCAGAACATCACCTTCTCGACCGTCGAGCCGCAAAAGCTCAGCGCCTGCGCCGGGCCGGGCACATTGGTCATCACCGCCGTCGCCTTCTTGGCAAAGATGTTCAGCATCGCGTGCTGCACCGGCTTGATCAGCAGCCCCGCCACCGACAGCAGGCCGAAGGCCATCACTGGCTGGAAGCTGCCCTTGAGTTCGTTCATGCGCGCACGCACCGCAAACAGCCGCTCCACCGGGTTGGCGATGCCGATGGGCAGCACCAGCGGCACCAGGCCGAAGCGGTTGCCGAGCTTCCAGGCGTCTTCCAGCGGGCGCAGGTTGACGGGCACCATGGCCCGGATCTCCTTGCCGGCCGGGTCCTCGCCCTTGTCCAAAAGGTAGCGGCCGATGGCGCCGGCCACGCAGGACAGCAGCACGTCGTTGATGGACGCGCCCAGCGCCTTGCCCACGATCTTGACTTCGTCCAGCAGCAGGCCATCGTCCCAGGCCACCCGCTTTTGCGTGCCGGGCTTGCCCTTGAGGCGGGTGGGCGAGTCGTCGGGCATCAACGCAAAGGCCGCCACGTCGGACACGGCCTGGTAGCCCAGGCGCGCCACCTCCAGCGAGGTGTCGAGCGGCTGCGGCGGCTGGGTGGCGGCGTCCATCACCTTGTCCACGCCCTTGGCCAGGCCGCCGCCGGCCAGGCCGATGGCCTTGACCGTCAGGTTGGACAGCGGGCGCAGCACCGCGTTCATCAGCCAGTCGTGGTCGTCCTCGGGCTCAGGCTTGCTGCGCGCCGTCGCCTTGGGCGGCGGCTTGCCTCCATCGGTGATGGACAGCATGACCGCGATCAGTGCGATGCCGTCGGCAATGCAGTGGTGGATGCGGGCGATGAGTGCACTGCTGCCGTCGCCCACGTCCTCGATCAGCTGGAACTGCCAGAGCGGGTGCTGGGGGTCCAGCGGCTGGGCCGCCAGCTCGCCCACACGCGCCCGCAGCGCGTCGTCGCGGCTTTGGCCGCGCATGGGCAACAGCTCTTCCTTGACCACATGTCGGGCCAGGTCGAAGTGCGGGTCCAACTGCCATTCGGCGCCCATCAGCGGGTCTTCGACGACACGCTGGCGAAAGCGCGGGTAACCCAGCAGCCGTTCGGCCACGCGTTCACGCAGTTGCTCTGCCGTGATGCCTGGCCGCAGGAGCCACACGCCGATGATCATCATCAGGTTGGCGTCGGTGTCCATCCGCAGCCAAGCGGTGTCCACCTTGGACATGCGTTCCCGGTGCTGGCTCACTGCTGGCTCCTTGCGGCATAAACTTGGCGCACGATTCTGCATGGAGAACCCCGTGACGCTCAAAGACCAGTTCGAGGCCGCCGTGGCCGCCTCCAAGAACCTGCCCGAACGGCCCGACAACATGACCCTGTTGAAGATCTACGCGCTCTACAAGCAGGCGAGCAGTGGCGATGTGGACGGCAAGCGCCCCGGCTTCACCGACATGGTCGGCCGCGCCAAGTGGGACGCCTGGAATGAGTTCAAAGGCAAGAGTGCCGACGAGGCGATGCAGGAGTATGTGGACCTGATCGAGTCGCTCAAGTAAGCGGTTCCCGTCCAGTGTCAGGCCGGCTTCTTTTTGGAAGCCGGCTTTTTTTGTGCCGCGAGCAGGCTGTCGAGTTCTTTTTCGATCTCGGATTCAATGGTCGACTTGAAGGCCCCGAGCAGCAGACCGAGCTTGGCGTTCAACTCGAAATGATCGGCCGCCACCTGCAGCTCGCCCCGCACACCCGAGCGCGTGAACTCGACGGTGTCGCTGTCTTCGCCCTCGTAGATCGTGCACTCCATGTCGAACTTGGCTTCGACATGTTCGGCCCAGGTCTGGGCGATCTCGCGGGCCTTGTCGAGTCCGAGCGCATGCGCGCGGTGCAGGTGGATGTCGGCCATGGGCGGCGTCTCCTCGATGTGATGGCGGGACTCTAAGCCAGGTCGCTAACAGCGGTAATTGGCGCAGCACGTCAAGGCCCGGGTTACGAGGTGTGTCACTGGAAACAGCGTCGTGGACACCCCGGATGCCACTTTTCACCGGTTTCGGAACAATCCCGTTACAAACGAAGTGGTGGGGGACGACGTGAATTTCTTTGTCCAAGTCTGGGCGCAACCGCCCGAAATGAGCCTACCGCGCGATGGCTTCGAGGCCGACGCGCAGCGCCTGCTGTTGCGCCAGGCCATGCAGCCCGGTCCCTTGCAGTTCCACACGCTTGCACACAGCTTGATCGAGCGTTTTGACGCTGTCGAGGGCGACCCGCTCTGGCTCGATGACCTGCGCCGTGTCGATCTGGCGGCGCCCGTGCTGGACATCGCCATGGACGCCGAAAGCCCGCGCTTCGAGGCGGCGCTGTCCATGCTGATCTCGCGTGCCCAGGAGCTGGGCCTGCACGTGGCCGACAACGTCAGCGGCGTGGTGCATCTGTCCGATGGCAGCGTGGTCGGCGAGGCCGAGGACGTGGTCATCATGCCCAGCATCGACGAGATCTCGTCCTGGCAGGCGTCGCGCAGCTACAGCTCGCGCAGTGACGCGGTGTGGCGCAATTCGGTGCGCTCCGTCACGGAGGCAGCGCTGGCCGAGTCGCCGGCCGATTCGCCCGCCCGCCAGGTCAGCAGCCAGGCCGAGGCGTTGTTCCAGCGGGGCAAGGCCTTGCTCCGCCCGCCGCTGGGCGAGCCCAACCCCGAGCAGGCCTTGCGCTGCCTGCAGCGCGCGGCGACTGAAGGGCACCCGCGTGCGGCGCTTGAGCTGGCGATGTGCTACCTGCATGGCGTGGGCACCGACCGCGACACGCGCCAAGCCCGCGAGTGGCTGGAGCGCAGCCAGGCGGACGGCTCTGCCGAGGCCCGCTACCAGCTGGGCCGGCTGCTGGTGGCCGGCTGGGGCGGTGCGGCCGAGCCCGAGCGCGGCTTCCAGCTCTACCTCGATGCGGCAGCCCTGGGCCATGCCGACGCCACCTTTGGCCTGGCCTCCTGCCTGGACGCCGGCCACGGCTGTTCGGCCGACCCGCTGGCCGCCCGCGCGCTCTTTCTGCGCGCCCGTGCGTTGGGCTCCAACCTCAAGGCCCATGGCCTGCGCGTCAAGCAGCGTGAGCTGAATCAGGTGCGTGCGCTGGCCTCGCGCTTCGAGATGACCTCCAACCTGCGAGAGGTGCTGCGCGAGCGTCGCATGGAGCGCATGCGCCTTGAGAGCCGTGCCCGCGAAGCCACCGAACTGCGCGCCGAGACCCGGCGCCGTGGCGAGAAAGCCCGCCCGTCGCCGCTGGGCTCGGGCAGCTTCCTGACGCACCACAGCGTGCCGCGCCAGGTCTGGGCCTATGCCGCGCTGGCAGTGGCCTCACTCAGCACGCCCCTGGTCTGGGCCTTCACGCCCCCAGGGCATTCGGCACCGCGCCTGGTGCTGTGCCTGCTGCTGGCTGGCCTGGCCGCCTGGGGCCTGTGGCAGGTGCGGCCGACCGGGAGCGGCAACGGCAACAGTGGCCGCCGGATGAGTTTCTAAGGCCCTGCGTCGCTGGCCAGTCGAGCCCGTCGCTCCACCGGCGACAGGGGCGCCAGTGCCGCCACGGCGGCGTGGAAGCGTAGCCAGTCGCCGCCGCAGCGCTCGAACAGCCGCACAAAGCCCGGCACCAGGTCTTCATACGCGCCCAGCAAGGCCAGATTGGCGTTGTTGGCGGCCGCAAACCAACGCTCGTAGCCAGACGGCGCCTGGGCCGAGCGCAGCAGGGCCTGCTTGCGGGCGCGCTTCTCGGCCAGCGGCAGATCAAGCGCATACAGCGCCCCCAGGCGGTCACGCAGTGCGCGAGCCTGGGTCAGGAAGCTCTCGCGCTGCGCCCGCCCGGCCTCAAACGCCGCCAACGCCTCGGGCTTGGCGGCCAGCCATTGACGAGCGCCCAGCAGCTCCACCGCCGAGGCATAGGCTTCGTTGAAGCCGGTGTCGTCGGCCACATAGACCTTCTGGTGCGCCAGCTCATGGAAGAGCTGGGCCGCCAGCTCGCCTTCCTCGCGCTGCACGAAAGTGTTGAGCAATGGGTCGCCACCCAGCCAGCCGCTCCAGCCCAGGGTCGAGTAAGCGGGCACCGGGATGACCTGCGCGTCCCAGCCGGCAAGGCGCAGCGCCTCGACCTCGGCGCGGGCCGCCGGCAAATCAAAGTAGCCGCGATAGCCGGCGCAGCCCATCAACGGGTAGCACCAGGTCTTGAGCGTGAAACCGAACTCCGGCGCCGCCACGGCATTCCAGACTGCGGCGTTGCGGCCCAGGTCGGCATAGCGGGTGTAGCTGCTGTTGTCCGGCAGCGCGAGCCGCTCGGTGGCAAAGCGGCGCATCTGCTGCGTCAGGCGCAGGCGTTCAGCGAGCAGCGCTGGCGTGGCTGGGTCGGCCAGCACCTCGTCCACCGGGCGCGCGGCGCGCAACACGCCGAGGTGGCCGCTGACGGCCTGGCTCCAGTGGCTGAGGTTGGCGCAGCCCACCAATGCGGCGCTGCCGAACAGCACGCCGGCCAGCAAAGTTGCGGCCGCGAGTCGGCGCCGCCACCTCACGCCGCTGCGACCTCGACCAGGCAGTCGTAGAAGGCCGGCGCGGCGCCGATGTCGGTCAGGCGCTGGTGCGTCAGCTCGTTGACATTGGTGCCGCGCAGGCCCTGCTTGCGCCACCACACGCCCAGGCCATTGACCACACCGCGCCGCGCGCGCGGGCTGATGCTCAGGCGGCACACGTACCGGCCCCGGTCGTTGAAGGCGGCCACCAGCGCGCCGTCCTGCAAGCCGCGCGCGGCGGCGTCGTCGGGGTGCATCTCCAGCAGGGGCTCGCGCTCGGCCTGGCGCAGGCTCTCGACGTTGGCAAAGGTGGAGTTCATGAAGTTGCGCGCTGGCGGCGAGATCATGGCCAGCGGGTAGCGCCTGGCCAGCTCGGGGCTGCTGCGCACGCTCTCGTAGTTGGGCACGTAGTCACAGCCACCGGCCTGGGCCTTGCCATTGGGGGTGCGAAAGCCGCCATTCGCAAACGGCGCTTCAGGCAAAGGCAGCGGGTGGATGCCGTCGCGCCGCAGCAGCGCCATGTCGATCTCGGGCGTGAAGGCCTGGTCGGCCAGTTGCTCATCGGTGTCGGCCAAGCAGGGGTCGTCAAAGCCCATTGCCGCGGCCAGCTCGCGGAAGATCTGCGTGTTGGGCTTGGCCTCGCCGACCGGCGCAATCGCCGGGTGGTTCATCAGCACATCGGTGTGGCCATAGGTGGTGTGCACGTCCAGGTGCTCCAGCTGCGTGGTTGCGGGCAGCACATAGTCGGCCAAGTCGGCCGTGTCGGTCATGAAGTGCTCCAGCACCACGGTGAAGAGGTCGCTGCGCTGGAAGCCCGCCACCACCTTGCGCGACTCGGGCGCCACGGCCACCGGGTTGCTGTTGTAGACGATGAGGGCCTCGATGCGCGGGCCAAAGGCGGGGCTGGCCTCGCGCAGCAGGTCGTCGCCGATGGTGCTCATGTTGACCGTGCGCGGCGTGCGGCCGGCCAGCAGGTCGGGGCGCTCCAGGTCCGCGCGCTTGAAAGGGGCAAACCAGCCCGAGCCCGACAGCAGCAAGCCGCCGCTCTCGTGCCGCCAGGCGCCGGTCAGGCAGGGCAGCATCGCAATCAAACGCACAGCATTGCCGCCACCGCGCACGCGTTGCATGCCGTAGTTGAGGCGGATGGCGGCGGGTTGCGTCGTGCCATAGAGCCGAGCCAGCTCGCGCACCTCATCGGCCGTGATGCCGCACTCGGC
>CALMQC010000222.1 GCA_937871895.1 uncultured Roseateles sp.
GCTTGATCGAGTGGTACTGCTTGAAGAACTGCGTCATGTCCACGATCAGGTCGCGCACGACGGGCAGGCCCGGCAGCGGCTTGAGCGTGATGACGCCGGGCAGCTCGCGCATGTTCTTCAGGCAGGCGAGGCCGTTCTTGCCATTGATGTTCATGGCGTCCGACCCACAGACGCCTTCGCGGCAGGAGCGGCGGAAGGACAGCGTGGGGTCCACGGCCTTGAGCTTGACCAGGGCGTCGAGCAGCATGCGCTCGTGGCCGTCCAGCTCGACCTCCAAGGTCTGCATGTAGGGCTTGGCGTCCTTGTCGGGGTCGTAGCGGTAGATCTGGAAGGTGCGCTTCATGAGGTAGCTTTCCCGACTTAGAAGGTACGGACTTTGGGCGGCACGGACTCGACGGTCAGCGGCTGCAGCTTGACCGGCTTGTAGTCAAGCCGGTTGCCCTCGGAGTACCAGAGGGTGTGCTTCATCCAGTTGGCGTCGTCGCGGCTCGGGTAGTCGTTGTGCGCGTGGGCACCACGGCTTTCGGGGCGGGCAGCGGCCGAAATCATGGTGGCCTGAGCGGCCTCGATGAGGTTCTCGACTTCCAGCGCCTCAATGCGCGCCGTGTTGAAGACCTTGGAGTTGTCCTTCAGACCGATGCGACCGACACGCTCGGCAATCGCCTTGATCTTGGCCACACCCTCGTCCATCGAGGCCTGGGTGCGGAACACGCCAGCGTGCTTTTGCATCGTGGCGCGGATGTCGTTGGCCACGCCTTGCGAGTACTCGCCGTCGCGCGCAGCGTCGAGGCGGGCCAAGCGGGCCAGCGTGCGGTCGGCCGAGTCGGCAGGCAGGTCTTTGAAGTTCTTCTGCTTGAGCGCGGTGTCGATGATGTGGTTGCCTGCCGCACGGCCGAACACCACCAGGTCAAGCAGCGAGTTGGTGCCCAGGCGGTTGGCGCCGTGCACCGAGACGCAGGAGCACTCACCCACGGCGTAGAGGCCATTGATGATGCTGTTGGGGTTGCCGTCCTTGGGCACCACCACTTGACCATTGATATTGGTCGGGATACCGCCCATCTGGTAATGGATGGTCGGCACCACCGGGATCGGCTCCTTGGTGATGTCGACGTTGGCGAAGTTGTGGCCGATTTCGAAGACGCTGGGCAGTCGCTTGAGGATGGTCTCGGTGCCCAGGTGGGTCATGTCGAGCAGCACATAGTCCTTGTTGGGACCGCAGCCGCGACCTTCCTTGATCTCCTGGTCCATCGAGCGGGACACGAAGTCACGCGGGGCCAGGTCTTTCAGCGTCGGGGCGTAGCGGGCCATGAAGGCCTCGCCATTGCAGTTGCGCAGGATCGCGCCTTCGCCGCGGCAGCCTTCGGTCAGCAGCACGCCAGCGCCGGCCACGCCGGTGGGGTGGAACTGCCAGAACTCCATGTCTTCCAGCGGGATGCCGGCGCGCGCCGCCATGCCCAGGCCGTCACCGGTGTTGATGAAGGCATTGGTCGAGGCCGCAAAGATGCGACCGGCACCGCCGGTGGCCAACAGTACGGTCTTGGCCTGGAGGATGTAGAGCTCTCCAGTCTCCATCTCCAGCGCGGTCACGCCGACCACGTCGCCTTCGGCGTCACGGATCAGGTCCAGGGCCATCCACTCGACGAAGAACTGCGTGCGGGCCTTGACGTTCTGCTGATAGAGCGTGTGCAGCAGCGCGTGTCCAGTGCGGTCAGCCGCCGCGCAGGCGCGCTGGACGGGCTTCTCGCCGTAGTTGGCGGTGTGGCCGCCGAAGGGGCGCTGGTAGATGGTGCCGTCGG
>CALMQC010000223.1 GCA_937871895.1 uncultured Roseateles sp.
CCGCCCCAACTGGAGCGCCCCAGCCAGCCCGGGCGGGACTTTGCCAACCCACACGTGGCAAAAGCTCAATGGCGGGTCGTGACCCGCCCTACAGCCCCCCGAGCGCCAAGCACAACAAAGCAACCACCGCTAAACTAGTCAGCCATCTGGTCAGCAGGAGACCCACCATGCAGACATGGCCCATTCAAGACGCCAAGGCAAGGTTCAGCGAATTCCTGGAGACCTGCCTCGCCGAAGGCCCGCAGATGGTGACCAAGCGCGGCAGCGAGGCCGCCGTGCTCGTCCCCATCGACGAATGGCGGCGCTTGCAGGCGGCGGCGCGGCCATCGCTGAAGCAACTGCTGCTGAGCGACCAGGCACGCGGCGCGTTGCTGCTCCCCAAGCGCGGCCAAGCCAAGCGGCGCGCACCCGCAGCGCTGGGCTGAAGCGCTGCGATGTACCTGCTCGACACCAACGTCGTCTCCGAGCTGCGCAAGCACAAGCCGCATGGCGCGGTGCTCGCGTGGCTGCAGGGCGTTGATGAACTGCAATTGCACCTCTCGGCCGTCACCATCGGCGAGATCCAGGCTGGCATTGAACTCACGCGTGAGCAAGACCCGGCCAAGGCCGACGAGATCGAGGCCTGGCTGGCCCAGGTCGCAGCGGCCTACAACGTGCTGCCGATGGATGCGACAGCCTTCCGCGTCTGGGCGCAGCTGATGCACCGCCAGTCCGACACGCTCTACGAGGACGCCATGATCGCGGCCACCGCCAAGGCCCATGGGTTGACGGTGGTGACACGCAATGTGGCGGACTTCAAGCGGTTTGGCGTGCCGTTGCTGAATCCATTCCGAGCCTAGACTCCCGCGCCATGACGCCGGCCGAGATTCCCTGGCACCCGCTACTGCTGTCACTGAAGGTGGCCAGCGTGGCGACGGTGCTGGCGCTCGCATTGGGCCTGGGCCTCGCGCTGCTGCTCACGCGCAAGCGCTTCCGGGGCGCGGCGCTGCTGGAGGCACTCTTCATGCTGCCGCTGGTGCTGCCGCCCACGGTCATTGGCTTTGCGCTGCTGCATGTGCTGGGCCGAAATGGCTGGGTGGGTGGCCCGCTGCTGCGGTGGTTTGACATCAGCTTGATCTTCACCTGGCCGGGCGCGGTCATCGCCGCCACGGTGGTGGCGCTGCCGTTGGTGCTCAAGGCCTCGATCACGGCGCTGGAGGGTGTGGACGGGCAGCTGGTGGCGGCGGCGCGCACGCTGGGGCAGCCGGAGCTGGACATCCTGATCCGCATCGTGCTGCCGCTGGCCTGGCCGGGCATCCTGGCCGGCTGCCTGCTCGCGTTTGCGCGGGCCATGGGGGAGTTTGGCGCCTCGCTGATGGTGGCGGGCTCCATCCCCGGGGTCACGCAGACCGCCTCGATGGCCATCTACGACGCCGTACAGGCGGGTGACGACACGACGGCCGGCATCCTGGTGCTGGCCACCTCGGCGCTGACCATCACCATCTTGCTCACCGCCAACCGGCTCAAGCCCCATCTATGAAGAAGCTCCTCCGCGCCCTGCTGCTTGCCAGCCTGGCCGCGCTGGCCACCCTGGCCCGCGCTGAAACCTTGACCGTGTCCGCTGCCGCCAGCCTCACGGACGCGCTGCGCGAGATCGGCCCGCAGTTTGAGGCCGCGCATCCGGGGGTCGAGGTGCGCTTCAACTTTGGTGCCTCGGGCCTGCTGGTGCAGCAGTTGCGCCAGGGCGCGCCGGTGGACCTGTTGCTCACGGCCGACCTCGCCAGCATGGACCAGGCCGCCAGCCTCACGTTGATCCGGCCCGAGACGCGCATTGACTTTGCGGGCAACGTGCTGGTGCTGATCGAGGCCGCCAAGACCGCCGCGCCGCTGCGCCAACTCAGTGACTTGAGCCAACCCAGCGTGCGCCGCATCGCCATCGGCAAACCGGCCAGCGTGCCCGCCGGGCGCTACGCCCGCGAGGTGCTCGAAGCCGCGGGCCTGTGGGACGCGCTGCAGCCCAAGCTCGTGCCCGCCGACAACGTGCGCCAGGCGCTGGACTATGTGGCGCGCGGCGAGGTGCAGTCGGGTTTTGTCTACCTCAGCGACGCAGCGACCCAGGGCGACAAGCTGCGCGTGGTGCAGCGCTTCAACGTGGCCGTGCGCTACCCCGGCGCGGTCATCCAAGCCAGCCCGCGTGCAGGCCTGGCCGCCGCCTTCCTGTTGCACCTGCGCTCGCGCGAGGCGCAGGCCGTGCTGGCGCAACGAGGCTTCATCACGCCCCCATGAGCCTGATCGAAGCCAAGCTCAAACTCGCGCTGCAAGACGGCGCGCGCCGCTTCGAGCTGGACCTGCAGCTCGACAGCGAAGGCCCCGTGCTCGCGCTCTTTGGCGCCTCGGGCTCGGGCAAGACGCTCAGCCTGCAGCTGCTCGCTGGCCTGCGGCGGCCGGACTCGGGCCAACTGCGCATTGGCGGCCGCACGCTGTTTGACAGCGCACGCGGCATCGACGTGCCGCCCCAGCAGCGCGAGCTCGGGTATGTGTTCCAGGACTACGCGCTCTTCCCCCACCTGACGGTGCAGCAGAACATTGGTTTTGCACTGACGCGCTGGTTCCGCCCGCAGCTCAAGGGCGGCAATGCGCGCCGCGTGGGCGAGTTGATGGACCGCTTCGACCTCGCCGACGTGGCCCAGGCCCGGCCGGCTGATCTCTCCGGCGGCCAGCGCCAGCGCGTGGCATTGGCCCGCGCCATTGCCTCCAAGCCCAAGCTCTTGCTGCTGGACGAGCCCTTTGCCGCGCTCGACACCCTGTTGCGCCGCGAGCTGCGCGAGCAGCTCAAGGTCTGGCAGCGGCTGTGGCGCATCCCCATGGTCATCATCAGCCACGACC
>CALMQC010000224.1 GCA_937871895.1 uncultured Roseateles sp.
CGAGTCCTTCGCGTTCAAGCACGGCGTGCCCAGCGATGCGGACTTCGTCTTCGACGTGCGCATCCTGCCCAACCCCTATTACGACCGCGAGCTGCGCCCACTCACGGGCCGCGACGCGCCGGTGGCGCAGTTCCTGGCCAACCAGCCCGAGGTGGGCGTGATGCTGGGCCAGATTGCCGGCTTCCTGGCGCGCTGGCTGCCCAACTTCCAAGCCGACCACCGCAGCTACCTGACCGTCGCCATCGGCTGCACCGGTGGTCAGCACCGCTCGGTCTACATGGTCGAGATGCTGGCACGCCAGTTCCACCAGCACGGGCATGTGCTGAAGCGGCATCGCGAGCTTGATGCGAGGTAGCTGTTGGCCCCTCGCCCAGTCGCGCCGCGCTGAACGCGGGCGCGTCTGGTCGATCCCCCGAGGGGACGAAGCTGTGCTCGGCATTGAGCCGTGCACAGCTCCTGGTGGGCCGGCTTGGGGCGGCCCGGCGCTCGGCCCTTGAGAGGCCGTCGCGCA
Organism: uncultured Roseateles sp.; assembly: GCA_937871895.1. GTDB lineage: Bacteria > Pseudomonadota > Gammaproteobacteria > Burkholderiales > Burkholderiaceae_C > Pelomonas. Next base: position 512 of record CALMQC010000224.1, read on the forward strand.
TCAACGGCGCGTTGGCGGTGGCTTGCGCCAGAAGGCCAGGGTGGCTTCCAGTCCGCGTTCGGCCTCGGGGCCGACGTTGGGGTTGGTGAGGCGCAGCGCCAGGCGGTCTTGCAGCCGAGCGCGGGCTACGGCGGTGCCGTGGAAGCGCCACAGGTGGGCGTCGAAGCTGCCGTCCGCCTTCATGGCCAGCAGGCCCTTCTCCACGCGTGCGGCCAGGGCCGACTGGCTGGGCGCGAAGTAGTACTGGTAGGGATAGGGGTAGACCAGCAGCAGATGCGGGTCGATAGCCAGGCGAGGCATCTGCGCATGCCGGGCCTCGTACTCGTCGAACACCTCGCCCACCCCGCGCGGGAAGAGGTCAAAGCGGCCGGCCATCAGCATGCGGAACAGGTTCTCGTAGCCGGACACCGTCTGCACCTTGATACCGCTGGCACGCAAGACGTCCACATCGGGCCAGGCCAGGCCCTGGCCGATGGTCAGGCGTTGCAGTGCTGCGAGGTCGCGGATCTTGGCGATATCGGGCAGGCGTCGCTCGTCCACCAATGCAATGCGCAAGCCCAGCAAGCCGTGCCGGGCGTCAAACGGGATGGCCTTGGCCAGGGTCCGACGCTCTGCCGACACCGTGGCCCAGGTCACGTGCAGGATGCCGCGGTCGGCATCCAGCTCGGCAAACTGGCGCAGCTCGGTCAGCACTTCGTAGGTGGGCTGCAGGCGGACCGGGCCGTGCGTGGCCTCGGTGCGGCGCAGCGCGGCCTCCAGCAGGCTGATCAGGTCGAGCGAGCGCGTGTCCAGCGGCGACTGCGGGGCGGGGTAGCGGATCACCGGCACGTTGGCCGCCTGCGCCGCGCTGCCGCTCAGCCCATCCGCCAGCCAGCCCGCCAGCCCCAGCGTCAAACAATGCCGGCGGCGGGGCTGCGCCGGTGCGCAAGGGGCGGATGCCGGCGGCATTCCTGACTGCAAGGGAAACATGGGTCTCGGGGTCTCCGGTCACGAGGGGCGGTGCCTGATGCCGGCCAAGCCCCGTGATCGTTGGGCGAGTTTGGCACGGCGGCGTGGCGCACGAGATTTGTGCCCTTCTTGCTCTTGGCAAACTCCACACGACGCGACAATGGAGGCCAGGATTTTTGGCTTCAATGCACATGGAGAAGGGCGCATGCGCCTTGGATGGACGATGAACACCGTGCGTGCTCTGCGGCGCCCCTTGCTGATCGTGCTGGTGCTGGCGGCGACCCTGGCCGAGGCCAAGGCGGCTGAGCCACCAGCGCCGGCACCTGTGCCCAACGCCGCAGCGGCCCAGCCCCTGCGCCTGCCGGTGAATGCCAAGCACGTGGTGGTGGTGGACGACGCCACCGGCCATGTCTTGATGGCGCGCGACGCCGCAGCCGTCGTGCCGATTGCCTCGCTGACCAAGTTGATGACGGCCATGGTCATCCTCGATGCGCGCCAGCACCCAGCCGAGCGACTCCGCATCAGTGATGACGATGTGGACCGGCTCAAGCACAGCAAGAGTTTTGTTCGCGTGGGCACGGAGTTGTCGCGCCAGGATGCGCTGGAGCTGGCCTTGGTTTCGTCAGACAACCGCGCCGCGTCGGCGCTGGCACGGGCCTACCCGGGCGGGGAGTCCGCCTTTGTGCAGGCCCTGCAAGCTAAGGTGCGCGCGCTGGGCCTGCGCAACACCTCGCTGCAGGAGCCCACGGGCCTGTCGCCGCAGAACACGTCCACCGCCATCGAGGTGGCCCGCATCACGGCGGCCGCTGCGCGCTACCCCGAGATCGCCCGTATCACCAGCAGCAAACGCGCCACCGTGGCCCTGAGCGGCCGCACACGTGAGTTGCACAACACCAACCGCCTGGTCGGCGCCAAGGGCTGGAACATCCTGCTGTCCAAGACCGGCTACACCGACGAAGCTGGCCGCTGCCTGGCCATGCGCATGATGAGCGGCGCTCGTGCGGTGACCGTGGTGCTGCTGGATGCCGATGGCTCGGCGCACCGGCTGCGTGACGCGGCCTTGATCCGCAAGTCGCTCAGCCGAACAGCTTCTTGAGCGGCGCGGGCAGCGCGTAGCTGGCCAGCTCTTCGCGCGCGACCCAGATGCCCGGCAGCGCCGGTGCAGCATCGCTGAGCACCGCGCGCACCGGGTGCAGCACCCAGTCAAAGTGCGTCAGCGCGTGTTCGATGCGCGGCAGCGGCTCCAACTGCCCGCCAGCGGCAGCACGCAAGCTGGCTTCGTCGTCAAACAGGGGCAGGGTCCAGAGGCCCGCCCACACGCCCGGGGCCGGGCGCTGTTGCAGCAGCACGCGGCCCTCGTGCTCCAGCCACAGCCACCAGTTCTCGCGCCGGCTGCGCTTGAGCTTGCGGGTCTTGATGGGGTAGCGCTCGGCCTCGCGCTGGCCGGCACAGAGGTCGTTCACCGGGCAGGCCCCGCAGTCGGGTTTGCGTGCGCTGCACACCGTGGCGCCCAGGTCCATCAGGCCTTGGGTGTAGCGGTCTACGTCGCGCTGGGGCAGCAGGGCGGTGGCGTGGTCCCACAGGCGATTTTCTTCGCGGGCCGAGGCCAGGTCGCCGTCAAAGGCCAGCACCCGGCTCAGCACGCGTTTGACGTTGCCATCCAGGATGGCGACCCGCTCGCCAAAGCAGAAGGCCGCGATGGCCGCTGCGGTGGAGCGGCCGATGCCTGGCAGGGTCTGCAACTGCGCGGCAGACGCAGGGAAGGCGCCGCCATGCAAGGCCGCCACCGCCTGGGCGCAGGCGTGCAGGTTGCGGGCGCGGCTGTAGTAGCCCAGGCCGGCCCAGAGCGTCAGCACTTCGTCGAGCGGCGCAGCGGCCAACGCCAGCACGGTCGGGAAGCGTTCCAGGAAGCGCGCGTAGTAGCCCAGCACGGTGGTGACCTGGGTCTGCTGCAACATGATCTCGGACAGCCAGACGCGGTAGGGGTCGCGCGTGTGCTGCCAGGGCAACTCGTGCCGGCCATGGCGCTTTTGCCAGGCAACAACCCTCAGCCCGAAATCCTTCAACGCTTCTGACATGCCGGGCAGAAAAAGGTCGAGCGCTGGCCCTGCACGATGCGTTTGATCGTTCCGCCGCAGCGCACACAAGGCTCGCCCTCGCGGCCATAGACCTGGGCCTGCATCTGGAAGCTGCCCGCCACGCCATGCGCGTCCTTGAAGTCGCGCAGCGTGGTGCCACCGGCTTGCACCGCCCGGCCCAGCACCTCGCGCACCGCTTGGGCAAGTGCCTCGGCGCGCGGGCGGCTCAAGCGGCCGGCGGCCAGGCGTGGGTCGATGCCGGCCATGAAGAGAGCCTCGCAGGCGTAGATATTGCCCGCGCCCACCACGGCATCACCGGCCAGCAGCGCCTGCTTCACCGCCACGCGGCGGCCGCGCCAGGCGGTGTGCAGGTGCAGGCCGTCAAAGGCGGGGTCAAAGGGTTCGAGGCCGAGGCTCGCGAGCAGCTTGGCGGCCGGGTTGGCGTCCAGCGCGGCCGACCACACCACGGCGCCAAAGCGGCGCGGGTCAGTGAGGCGCAGCAGGCCGGCGCTGGTGTGCAGGTCGAAATGGTCATGCGGGCCCGGGGCGAGGGTCTCGGCCACCAGGCCGAGCGAGCCCGACATGCCCAGGTGCATCAGCAAGCCGCCGCGCTCCAGTGGCAGCCACAGGTATTTGCCGCGCCGCGTGACGGGGCCGATCTGCTGGCCGAGCAGGCTTTCGGGATCGGTGCCCAGCGGCCAGCGCAGCGGCTTGCCCAGGCGCAGGCCGGTGACCCTGGCGCCCTCGACACGGCTGGCAAAGCTGCGGCGCGTGACTTCAACCTCGGGGAGCTCGGGCATCGGGAAATGATAATTGCCGCCTGTACTCGGAGCCCTCATGTCGTCCAGCCTGTCCCGTGGTTCTCGCTCAGCCATCGCCTCGGCGGTGATCGGGCTCGCGTTGGCGATGTGCGCCGGGTCGGTGGCGGCGCATGAGCGTTCGATCGTCGAGCGGCCTGTCAACTCCGAGCTGGACGCGCCGCTGCTCTACCAATTGCTGATTGGCGAGCTGGAGCTGCGCAACGGTGAGGCCGGCACCGCCTATCAGGTGTTGCTGGATGCGGCGCGCCGCACCGGCGACGAGGGCCTGTACAAGCGTGTGGTGCAGATTGCCGTGCAGGCGCGCGCGGGCGACCAGGCGCTGTCCGCGCTGCGGGCCTGGACAACGGCCCACCCGGATTCGCCAGATGCCTGGCAATCGACGGTGCAATTGCTGGCGGTGCTGAACCGGCCGGCCGACGCGGTGGAGCCCATGCGCAATCTGCTCAGCGTTGGGACCAGCGCCGAGCGTCTGGCGGCGCTGGCGATGCTGCCGCAATGGTTCCAGCGCTCGCCCGAGCCCCAGCGCGTGGTTGCCGCCATGGCGCCAGTGCTGCAGGCCCAGCAAGGCGAGCTCAAGGCTGCGGCCCTGGTCACCGAGGCCCGCTTGAGCCTGAGTGCCGGCCTCTTTGAGCGTGCCGAGGCCATTGCACGCCAACTGGCCGAGCTCTACCCCGAGGCCGACGACGCCATGATCTTGGCGTTGGACCTGCTGCCTCATGCCCCTGGCGCCGAGGCCTTGATCACCCAGCGTCTGGCGGCCCAGCCCGGTCGCAACGCCTTGCGCCAGGCCTATGCCCGCGCGCTGGTGCGCATGCAGCGCGCCGCCGATGCGGCCCGCGAGTACCGCGAGCTCACGCAACGCGACCCCGACGAGCCCGCCCACTGGCTGGCCCTTGGCGCACTGGATACCGAGCTGCGCCAGGTGGTCGAGGCCGAGGCTGCGCTGCGCGAGGTGCTCAAGCGTTTGGACGCGCCGCCCAAGGAGGAGGCCAAGCCCGAATCTGCCGAAGCCGCCGAGGGCGTGAAGCGCAGCCGCAGCGAGTTGCGGCGCCAGGCCTTGCTGCTGCTGTCGCAGGTGGCCGAGCAGCGCGACGACCTCAAGGCCGCCGAGCGTTGGCTCTCGCAGGTGGAGGGTGCGCAGATCGATGTGCGCTTCCGCCGCGCGAGCCTGCTGGCGCGGCAGCACAAGCTGGCCGAGGCGCGTGCGCTGCTGCACGTGCCTGCCAGTGCCTCCGACGACGAAGCCCGCACCCACCTGCTGGCCGAGGCCCAATTGCTGCGCGAGCAACGCGATTGGCGCGGCGCTTTGGGCGTGCTCAAGCAGATCGAGGCGCGCATCCCCGATGACCCTGACATCCTCTACGAGCAGGCCATGCTCGAAGAGCGCCTGGGCGAGTTTGATCAGATGGAAGAGCGGCTGCGCCGCGTGATCGCCGTCAAGGCGGACCACCACCACGCCTACAACGCCCTCGGCTACTCGCTGGCCGAGCGAAATCAGCGCCTGCCCGAGGCCAAGGCCTTGATCGAGCAGGCGCTCAAGCTCTCGCCGGGCGAGCCCTTCATCGTCGATAGCCTGGGCTGGGTCGAGTTCCGGCTGGGCAATCTGGCGGAAGCTGCGCGGCTGCTCAGCCAGGCCCACGCCGCGCGCCCCGACGCCGAAATCGCCGCGCACCTGGGCGAGGTGCTGTGGGTCAGCGGCAAGCCGGACGATGCCCGTCGCGTCTGGCGCGAGGCCCTGGGCCGCGACGCGCGCAACGAGGCTCTGCGCGAGACCCTGGATCGCTTGAAGGTTGGGCTTTGACGCGCTGCTGGACCTCGCTGCTGGCCCTGACCCTGGCCCTGCTCACGGGCTGCGCGGGCCTGGCGCCGGTGGCGCAGCCTGAAGCCACGGCCCGCCTGGCCGGGCGCATCAGCATCCAGGTTGAAGGCAGCGGGGCCAAGGGCGGCGCCGGCAGCGCCGGCTTTGAACTCACCGGGGGTCCCGAGTCAGGCAGCCTGGAGCTGAGCACGCCGCTGGGCGCCATTGCCGCCCGTGCGCAGTGGCAGCCAGGGGCGGCCCGGCTTCAGACGCCCGAGCAGGACCGCGAGTTTGCCGACCTTGACGAGCTGACGCGCGAGTTGCTGGGCGAGCCCATCCCGGTGGCGGCACTCTTTGCCTGGCTGCGCGGCGAGCCTTGGGCGGCGGCGCCTGCAGTGCCCGTGCCCGGCGGCTTTGAGCAACTCGGCTGGCAGATCGACACCACGCGCAAGGCCGAGCGTGTGCTGGTGGCCAAGCGCCTCGCCGCACCGGCGGCGACGCTGCGTGCACGGCTGGAGGAGGGCAGCGATGCGAGCGCTCCATGACGTGCCCGCCCCGGCCAAGCTGAATCTCTTCCTCCACGTGGTGGGCAAGCGGCCCGACGGCTATCACCTGCTGGAGTCGCTCTTTGTGCTCATCGACTGGGCCGACACGTTGCACTTCGAGCGCCGCGACGACGGCCACATCCAGCGCCATGATCTGGCCGATGGCGGCGGCCTGCCGACCGACGACCTCTGCGTGCGCGCCGCGCGGGCCTTGCAGGCGGCGAGCGGCTGCACCTACGGCGTGGACATCCATCTCGACAAGCAATTGCCCTCAGGCGCCGGCATGGGCGGCGGCTCGTCCGACGCGGCGTCCACCCTGCTGGCGCTCAACCAGCTCTGGGGCCTGCGCTGGCCGCGTGAGCGCCTGATGCCCATCGGGCTCAAGCTCGGCGCGGATGTGCCCTTCTTCCTGGGCGGGCAACCCGCCTTTGTCCAGGGCATTGGCGAGTTGCTGACGCCGCTGTCAGTGCCAGCGCGGCGCTTTGCGGTGCTCAAAGGGCCGGCAGGCCTGGAAACCCGGGCCATCTTTTCAAGCCCGCTCTTGGCGCACTCTGAAAAGTCAGCTATAGTTGCGGGCTTTCCCGCTCAGGCAAAAACGCTTGAAAACCTGGTGGATGGCTTCGGTCGAAATGACCTGCAGCCGGCTGCCGTGGCGATCAGCGCTCAGGTGCTTGAGGCGATCCGCAAACTGGAGGCCAACTTTGGCAATGCCCGCATGACGGGCTCCGGCGCAGCGGTGTTCGCCAGGCTCTCCGGGGCGGGAGAAGATGGCGGAGACGAACGGTCCTTGGCGACCTTGCTGCAGGAACTTCCTGCAGGATGGACCGGACGAATCTGCCGCAGTCTGGATCAGCACCCTTTGCGGGGCTGGGCCGGCTGAAGACAAGTTTCAGGTGGCAGCCTTTTGGGGCTGTGACCCGTGTAGGGGAGTCGCCAAGTTGGTTAAGGCATCGGATTTTGATTCCGACATGCGAGGGTTCGAGTCCTTCCTCCCCTGCCAAACACGTTCGTTTCATCTCTTCTCGTTGCCCGCCGCTGATCCGGCCACGTGATTCCAGCGGACCACTGAAGCTCAGAGGTTCCCAGTGCTGCTGAACACGGTCATCTTTACCGGCAACGCCAATCCCGCCCTCGCGCAAGAAATCGCCAACCACCTCGGCCTCGAAGTGGGCAAGGCGTCGGTCGGCCGCTTTTCCGACGGCGAGGTCACGGTCGAGATCCAGCAGAACGTTCGCGCCCGCGACGTCTTCGTCGTGCAGCCCACCTGCGCGCCCACGAACGAGAACCTGATGGAACTCTTGATCATGGTCGATGCCCTCAAGCGCGCCAGCGCGCGCCGCATCACCGCCGTGATCCCCTATTACG
>CALMQC010000225.1 GCA_937871895.1 uncultured Roseateles sp.
CGGGTGCGGCCCGGGCCGGCCTGACCGTTACGGACGGAAACCTGCGCCGCGCAGGGGCGAGACACCTTCGGGTAAGGTCGCCGCATGGACAACATTGATCTCGTCGTGCTGCGCACGGTCTGCGAGTGGCGCGAGGCCGGCTGGGCGGTGGTGCTGGGCACCATCACACGCACCTGGGGTTCGGCGCCGCGCCCGGTGGGCAGCCTGGTGGCGCTGCGCGCCGATGGCGTGCTGGCCGGTTCGGTCTCGGGCGGCTGCATCGAGGACGATCTCGTCGAGCAACTGCGTGCCGGGGCTTTGAGCCTGCAGCGCCCCACGCCGCTGCGCTACGGCGTGGGCGCCGAAGAGGCCCGCCGCTTTGGTCTGCCCTGCGGTGGCACGCTGGAGCTGATGCTGGAGCCGCTCGGCCCGCAGTCGCAGCTGGACGAGTTGCTCGCGCGCCTGGCGCGCGGCGAGCGCGTGCGCCGCGAGCTGGACTTGGCCACAGGCGCCGTACAACTCGCTCCGGCCCAAGCCGGTGACACCCTCAGCCTCGACGAGCAGCGCCTCGTCAGCCACCACGGGCCGCAGTGGCGCCTGCTCATCATCGGCGCCGGCCCCATCAGCGACTACCTGGCCCGCATGGCGCAGGCGCTGGACTACGGCGTGATGATTTGCGACCCGCGTCCCGAGCACGTGGGCGACTTTGCGCTGGAGGGCGTCCAGCTCACCCGCGACATGCCCGACGATGTGGTGATGGACTTCAAGGCCGACGGCGCCAGCGCCATCGTCGCGCTCACGCACGACCCCAAGCTCGACGACCTCGCGCTGATGGAAGCCCTGCGCGGCCAGGCCTTCTACGTCGGCGCCATCGGCTCGCGCGTCAACCAGGCCAAGCGCCGCGCGCGCCTGGCCGAGCACTTTGGCCTGACCATGGCCGAGCTGGACCGCCTGCACGGCCCCGTGGGTCTCGACATTGGCGCCCGCACGCCGCCCGAGATTGCGCTCTCCATCCTGGCCGAGATGACCGCCGTGCGCTACGGCAAACTCCCCCCACCCCGCCTTGACATCGCCCATGCTTGAACTGCACTACTACCCCAGCAACGCCAGCTTTGCCCCCCACCTGTTGCTGGAGGAAATGCAGCTGCCTTACACCCTGCGCAAGGTGAACCGCGAGGCCGGCGAGCACAAGTCGGCGGCTTACCTCAAGCTCAACCCAAACGGCTTGATCCCGGTGCTGATCGACGACGGTGAGCCGCTCTACGAGACGGCTGCGATCCTGATGCACCTTGCCGACAAGGCCCCTGGCTTTGCCCCGCCGCTGGGCAACATGGCCCGCGCTCACTACCTGAAGTGGATGGTCTGGATGACCAACACCCTGCAGGCCATGCTCATCCACTACTTCTACCCCGAGCGCATGGTGAGAGAGGGCGATGCCGAGGCAGCGGCCGTCGTCAAGTCGCGGGCCGAGGCCCAAGTGGGCCCCATGCTTGACCAGATGGAGGCCGAGCTCGCCCGTCACGGCGGCCCGTGGTTTGGTGGCGCCAGCTATTCGGCGCTCGACCCGCTGGCCTTCATGCTGTGCCGCTGGACGCGCATGCACGCCCACCCGGCGCGGGCGCGCCCACTGCTCGGCGCCTATCTGGCGCGTGTGTTGGCCCGGCCGGCGACTCAGGCGGTGGTGGCGCGGGAAGCCCTGCCCGAGCCCATCTACTAGGGCCTTCGCGACCCATCCCCGTAGTGTTAACAGGCCCTCCTCAGGCCGCGCCGCCCAGCTCGCGGTGCAGCCAGGCGCGGGCCAGCGCCCAGTCGCGCTTGACGGTGCTGCGGCTCAAGGAAAGCACCTCGGCAATCTCTTCGAGCTCCAGCCCCCCAAAGAACTTCAGCTCCACGATCTTGGCCGCGCGTTCGTCGTGCTGGGCAAAGGCCAGCAGCGCCTCGTGCACCCGCACCACGTCGGCATCGAGCCCGGCGGCCACCTGCTCGGCCTCGCTCAGCGTGAGCGGCACCAGCTCGGCGTGGCGCTTGTCGGTGCGCTTGGCCAGCGCATGGTTGACCAGGATGCGCCGCATCATCAACGCCGCCACCCCCAGGAAGTGACTGCGGCTGCGCCACTGCGTGCGCGTCTGTGCGTTCAAGCGCAGCCAGGCCTCGTGCGCCAGCCCCGTGGCGCTGAGCGTGTGGCCCGGTGTCTCGCGCCACATCTGCGCGGCGGCGCAGCGGTGCAAATCCTCGTAGAGGCTCTGGCTCAGGGAGTCGTTGGCAAGGCCAACTGGGTAGGGTCGCTCGTGTGGCTCAGGGAGGTCGGGCGCGGGCATGAAAAATTCTGGCATGCCCCCTGAACGGGTAGGCCAGCCAAGCTGCTCTGAGCAGTCCTGGTGTGAACCTTTTGTGAACCTTTTGTGCTCAAAACCCTGCGCATGGATGGAGGCCGCCACATCCCCCCGACCAACGCGCGGAGTTTGCATGCCCGACCTGTCTCGCCCCCTGCTGGCCCTGCTGACCAGCCTTGCCCTGTCCGCCACCGCGGCCACGCCCGAGCCAATGGCGCTTGACGCCAGCTTCAACCCGGTGGACCAAGCAGCCAACCTGGTCGAGCTGGCCCAGGATGCCAGCACCCTCAAGGGGCTCAAGCGCGTGGCCGTCACGCAGTTCAGCATCGACTTCATCACGCAGGACAACGTCAGCGCCGAGACCTCGGGCTTTGCCGCCGCCGGGCGCGCCAGCGTGACCGGCTACTACGCGCTGGTGGGCGTTGGCGAGCCCGAGTTCCAGGCACTGGCCGAGCGCGCCTACCGTGAGTTTGTGGACGCGCTGAAGGCCCAGGGCCTGGAGGTCGTCAGCCGCGAGGCGCTGGCCGCCGCGCCCAGCTGGCAGCGCCTGAACGCCGCCGGCACACCCTTGCCCCTACGCAGCGATTCGATGATCACCGTGGGCCCGGCTGGCATGAGCATCTACGGCACCCAGAAGGCGCGCACCCAGCAAGGCCAGAAGGGGCTGCTCGGTGGGCTCGCAGCCTTGGGGTCCATCACCTCGGCGATTGGCGCACAGGGCGACCTGAAGAGCCTGCGCGAAGAGCTGGGCAACGCCTCGCTCATCGAGGTCTCGTTGCGCATGCACTTTGCCCAGCTGGCCAATGGCAATCGCGGCTTCTTCGGGCGCTTGAGCGACACCGCCAAAGTCAGCGCCAAGGCCCACCCTGTGGTCAGCCGCGCCGAACTGAGCATGCAGGGCGACTTCAAGACCGCACTGCTGCAGGTCAAGCCGCCGCTGCTGCTGGACGCGAACGCCTTCAGCGAGGTGCGCAAGCCAGCGGCCACCACCGGCGAGATCGCGGGCGCCGTGGCGACGGGTCTGCTGCGCATGGCCATTGGCAGCAAGGACAGCCACAGCACCGAGAAGTTCGAAGTCGTCAGCGACCCCGACCGCCGCGCCGCCCTGACGCTCCGCGGCCTCGCGCAAACGAACGCCGTGCTGATTGCCCGCCTG
>CALMQC010000226.1 GCA_937871895.1 uncultured Roseateles sp.
GCTCGCGGCCCTGGTGGGTCAGGCGCACGTATTTGTCGGCCGCCTCGAAGAAGTCGATCTCCTCGACCGGCAGCATCAACACGCTGTTGCCGTGCGCCACCTGCACGACGCGCAGGCGCTGGCTGGTTTCGACTGACGGCGCTGCGCCGAGCAAGGCGCGCAGGCTCTCGACGCTGGCGGCCAGCGCATCGGCCGGCGGCGCGCGCTTGGCCAAGGCTGCCTGCAGACGCTCGCAGGTGCCACGCAGGCGGTCGGTCTGCACGGGCTTGAGCACGTAGTCCACCGCCGCGCGCTCAAAGGCTTGCACGGCGTACTGGTCGTAGGCGGTGACGAAGACGAAGAGCGGCGGGCTGCCGGCGTCCAGCGGCCAGTCCTCGGTGATGGCCGCCGCCGCCTCCAGCCCCGTCATGCCGGGCATGCGGATGTCGAGGAAGCAGACCTGCGGCCGGTGCTGCAGCGCCAGCTCGACGGCGGCCGCGCCATGGGCCGCGGTGCCCACGATGTCCAGGTCGGGCCACAGGGCCGCCAGCTCGGCGCGCAGGGCCTCGGCCAGCAGGGCTTCGTCTTCAGCAATGAGGGCAGTGGCTTTCATGTCAGGGGCAGAGCAAGAGTGGCCAGGGTGCCGCCTGCAGGCAGTGCGGCAAGCTCGAACTGGGCTTTCGGGCCATAGCGGTGCTGAAGGCGCTCTCGCACCTGCTGCAGGCCAAAGCCGGTGCCCACGGCGGCGGGGGCAAACGGGTCTGCATCGGGGCTGGCAGCGGCGGCCAGGCCGACGCCGCTGTCCTGAACACGCAGCACCAGAAGCTGCCCCTCTCGGGTGGCACTGACGCGCAGCAGGCCACCTTCCACATGCGGCTCCAAGCCGTGCTTGATGGCGTTCTCCACCAGCGGCTGGAGCAGCAGTGGCGGCACCGGGAGCGCAGCCAAGTCCTCCGGCAGGTCGAGCTCGACGCGCAGGCGCTCACCCATGCGGCGCTTCATCAGGCCCAGGTAGTCGCGCAGGCGGGCGAACTCTTCAGCCAACGAGTGGCTGGTGCTGCGGCTCGACTGCAGCGTGGCGCGCAGGTAGGCAATCAACTCGTCCAGCATGGCCTGCGCGTCGTCCGGCCGCAGCTTGATGAGCACGCGCAAGTGCGCCAGCGTGTTGAAGAGCATGTGCGGCTCCAGCTGGCTTTGCAGCAACGTGAGCCGCGCCTCGGCCGCCTGGCGCTGGGCGTCTGCCTGCAGCAGCTGAAGCGTCTGCATGCGGAAGTAGGAATAGAAGCCGACCGTGACGATCAGGGAGATCGCGACCATGAAAGTCAGCGACAAGGCCGCCGTCGCAGGCGCCTGCTCCCAGATGTAGACCGAGCGATGGCCCACCAGCCAGTCGGCCGTCAGGGTGCCCACCACATAGCCAAAGAACGAACCCAGCACGATGCAGGGCATGGACCAGCCCCAACCCACCCAGCCGTGTTGGAGTCGCATGTCCCCGGGGCGGCGCAGCAAAAGCCAGCGCGACAAGCCGTACTGCAACACCCGTATCCCGTAGGCGCTGGGCATGCCAATGCAGATGGAGTAGACCGTCAGCGGCAGCAAATCGCGCCGGTAAAACATGAACATCACCAAGCTGATCAGCAGGCAGACGCCAAGCGCGGTCAGGAAGTGGCGCAGCGAGCTCCAATGCAGGTTCCGGGGCAGGACCAGCGCGGGCTCATTGCAGTCAGGCGGAACTGGAGGAACTGGCGGACGGCGAGTCATGGTGTCATCCTGCCCAGGGCGCGCAGCCGGGGCCAGACCCTTGCGATGAGCGGTCAAGCAGGAGCGCGAGCCGTGCCAGCGACACGCCGAAGGCTTGAAGCAAGCGCTGCCTCAACGCCGGCGCCGGGTGGCGCCCCCTCCAAGCAAACTACCCAGCACACCACGCACGATCTCGCGGCCCACGGCCGAGCCAATGGAGCGCACGGCAGATTTGGCCGCTGCCTCGGCCAGACCCGGGTTGTGGCCGCCGCGCGGGCCTGTGCTGCCAAACAGCACCCCTTTGAGCCCATCCATGAGACCACCGCCGGCTTCGGCCGGTTCAGGCGCAGCTGGCGTCGGCACGCCCCGCGAGGTGCTTGCGGGCGCATTGCCCGGCGCGCCGGCGGCGTCGGCGGGCTGGCCCATCAACTTTTCGTAGGCGGATTCGCGGTCGAGCGCTTTCTCGTACACGCCCGCGACCAGCGAGTTGGCCACCAAGGCCTGACGCTGCTGCGGCGTGATGGGCCCGATCTGGCTGCCCGGCGGGAGGATGTAGAGCCGGTCCGTGACGCTGGGGCGGCCCTTTTCGTCGAGCAGGCTGACCAGCGCCTCGCCTACGGCCAGCTCGGTGATGGCGGCGGCGATGTCGAGGCCCGGCTTGGGGCGCATGGTCTCGGCCGCCGTCGTCACGGCCTTCTGGTCACGCGGGGTGAAGGCGCGCAGCGCGTGCTGCACGCGGTTGCCGAGCTGGCCCAGCACCGAGTCCGGTACGTCGAGCGGGTTCTGCGTCACGAAGTAGACGCCCACGCCCTTGGATCGCACCAGGCGCACCACCAGCTCGATGCGCTCGATCAGCGCCGTGGGCGCGTCCTTGAAGAGCAGGTGCGCCTCGTCAAAGAAGAACACCAGCTTGGGTTGATCGACGTCACCCACCTCGGGCAGGGTCTCGAACAGCTCCGACAGCATCCACAGCAGGAAGGTGGCGTAGAGCCGCGGCGCGTTCATCAGCTTCTCGGCGGCCAGGATGTTGATGACGCCCGCCCCAGACTCCGTTTGCATGAAGTCGGCGATGTTGAGCATCGGCTCGCCAAAAAACTTGTCGCCGCCCTGGGCCTCGATCTGCAAGAGCCCGCGCTGAATGGCGCCAATGCTGGCTGCCGAGACGTTGCCGTACTGGGTGGTGAATTGCGAGGCATTGTCGCCCACGTACTGCAGCATGGCGCGCAGGTCCTTCAGGTCCAGCACCAGAAGGCCGTTGTCGTCGGCGATCTTGAACACCATCTGCAGCACGCCGGCCTGCGTCTCGTTCAGCGCCAGCATGCGCGAGAGCAACAGCGGCCCCATGTCAGACACCGTCGCCCGCACGGGGTGGCCCTGCTCGCCAAACACGTCCCACAGCGTCGTGGGGCAGGCAACCGGGGTCGGCGCGTCCAGGCCGCGCTCTTTGAGGATGCCGAGCAGCTTCTCGCTCGGCTTGCCGGTCTGGCTGATGCCCGTCAGGTCGCCCTTCACGTCGGCCATGAAGACCGGCACCCCGATCTGGCTGAAGCCCTCGGCCAGCTTCTGCAGCGTGATGGTCTTGCCCGTGCCGGTGGCCCCGGTGA
>CALMQC010000227.1 GCA_937871895.1 uncultured Roseateles sp.
TGCATGGAAGCGGTCACATGCCCATGGAGACTCTGGGCAAGGTGCTGCGCACTTCGGACGAGTCACGGAAGGGCTGCTGTTTTATGGTCGTGGAGACCAACGCGTGTGGAATCCCCCTTATGAGCCCTACACAGACGCGATCCTCGACCGGGACTACAAGTACACAGACAGTGCCACAGGTGAGCGCTACCGCTTAATGCCAGTAGACGGCCCAGGCGGCGCAGCAAAGGGCAACCCGTACTACGAGTTTCAGGGCATCAAAGGCTACTGGCGCTACTCACAGGCAAAAATGCAAAGCCTTTGGGAACAAGGCGAGATCGTTGTGTCGTCAACGGGGCGCTCACTAAGCCGGAAGAAGTTCTTAAAGGACGCGAAGGGCACACCCATCACTGACTTTTGGTCAGATGTGAACCGGATCAGTCCAACATCCAGCGAACGCCTTGATTACCCCACCCAAAAACCTGAGGCGCTACTTGAACGAGTGATCAGTTCGTCAACGAATCCGAACGGCTTGGTCATCGATTTCTTCGGGGGCTCCGGTACCTCCGCTGCTGTCGCCGAAAAGCTTGGCCGCCGCTGGATCACCTCCGACCTTGGCAAGCCGGCCGCGATGATCATGCGCAAACGTCTGATCGACCAGGAAGCCAAGCCCTTCCTCTACCAAGCCATCGGCGACTACCAGGTCGAAGCCGCCAAGGTCGCGCTGGGGCGCGACTTCCGCATCGGCGACCTGTCGGCCATCGTGCTCTCGCTCTACGGCGCCCTGCCCTTGCCCCCGGACGTGAACCCGCAGCGCAACCTGGGCCAGATCGCCAGCGTGGAGCTGGGCGGCAAGCGCGGCAGCAAAACCCTGGTGCTGGCCGATTCGCCCAACAAGCTGACGGGCGCGGCCACGCTGAAGAAGGCGATTGCGCAGCGCGACAACCTGATGGGTGGCTGGGACCGCGTGGTGGTGCTGGGCTGGAATTTCGAGCCCAGCATTGGAGAGACCATCACCGCACTCAATGATGCCCGGCTGGAGGTGCTGGTGATCCCGCCGGACCTGATGGACCGGCTCAAGAAGAAGGGCGGCATCGAAAAGCTGCGCGGACAGGTTCGCTTCTCCAGTCTGCAATTCCTGACGCTGCACCCCGTGCAGCGCGTGCGCAGCACGGCGACCGACGACGAAGAAGCGCTGACCGTGCGGCTGAAGTACTACGTGCTGCTGTCGCCCGAAGCCATCAACCTGGACGACGCCAACCGCGCCAAGCTGCAGGCGGTGGCCAACGCCGAGCCGCTGGCGCTGATCGAGTACTGGGCGGTGGACCCGGAC
Organism: uncultured Roseateles sp.; assembly: GCA_937871895.1. GTDB lineage: Bacteria > Pseudomonadota > Gammaproteobacteria > Burkholderiales > Burkholderiaceae_C > Pelomonas. The sequence continues at coordinate 1,313 of CALMQC010000227.1, forward strand.
TACGACGGCCAGGTGTTCCGCTCGGTCTGGCAGGACTACCGGGGCAACACGGCCAACGACGCCGACGCGCTGCGCGTGGTGACGCACGCGCACCTGACGCTGCCGGTCAAACCCGGCCCGCGCAAGGTGTGCGTACGGGTGGTGGACGTGTTCGGCTTCGAGGCCGAGGTGGTGACCACGGTGGAGGCTGCGGCATGAGCGGCGGCAAGACGAAGGACGCCGAGCACCCGCTGGCCCTGTCCGCCGGCCTGACGGCCAAAACGAACGCACTCTGCCTGGGGCTGGAAAGCGGCGCGGCCGATGTGCTGGAGCTGGTGACGCCGACCACGGCCGAGCTGCTGGGCTGGTGGTTTGGCGAGGACATGGTGGGCGCACGAGGTGGGTTGAACTTCCACGCCGGGCAGAAGCAGGCCATCCTGAACGCCATCGTGGCGCACGAGGTGCTGGGGGCGGGGCGCGAGCGCTGGAGCCTACTCGACCTGTACGAAGCGGCGGCGCCCGACGCGCTGCTGGCGGGCAACCGCATGGCCGAGGTCTCGGCGCACAAGCACGCCCACCCCAAGTACTGCTTCAAGATGGCCACCGGCACCGGCAAGACCTGGGTGCTGCAGGCGCTGATGATCTGGCAACTGCTGAACAAGACGGCGGCGCAGGAGGCTGGCGTGGACGACGCGCGCTTCACCCGCCACTTCATGGTGGTGGCGCCGGGGCTGATCGTGTACGAGCGGCTGCTTGACGCGTTCTGCGGCAAGCTGGTGGCGGCGGCCGATGGCAGCGTGAGCGGTTCGCGCAACTTCGCCTCGTCGGACGTGGCGCAGTTCGCCGACCTGTTCATCCCCGAGGCCTACCGCGAGCGGGTGTTCGCCTTCGTCCGCGGCAACGTGTGCAGCAAGACCGAGATCGGTCTGAAGGCCACCGGCAACGGGATGATCGCGATCACCAACTGGCACCTGTTGGCCGAGGGTGAGGTAGCTGATGAACTTGAGGAAGTGAGCGCGCCCGGCACACCGCTGCCGCCCGAGCAGGTGGTGAATGCGGTGCTGCCGCTGACACCGGGCCGCGCCACCGGCAATGCGCTGGACGTGCTGGACCGGCGCTGGGCGCGCGGCAACGTACTGAGCTACCTGGCCGAACTGCCCGAGTTGATGGTGTTCAACGACGAGGCGCACCACATCCACGAATTCAAGCGCGAAGGCGAAATCACCGAAGTGGAGTGGCAGAAGAGCCTGAGCCGCATCGCCGAGACCAAGGGCCGGCGCTTTGTGCAGGTGGACTTCTCGGCCACGCCGTACAACGACGTGGGCACAGGCAAGCACAAGCAGAAGCGCTACTTCCCGCACATCGTGACGGACTTCGATCTCAAAGCCGCGATGCGCGCCGGTCTGGTGAAGTCGCTGGTGCTGGACCGGCGCAAGGAGATCGGCGCGCTGCCGCTGGAGTTCAAGGCCGAGCGTGACGAAAGCGGCGCCCCAGCGTTGAGCGAGGGCCAGCGTGTGATGCTGCGCGCCGGCCTGAAGAAGCTGCGCAAGCTCGAAGCCGACTTTGCCGCGCTGGACCCGCAACGCCACCCCAAGATGCTGGTGGTATGCGAGGACACCACCGTGTCGCCGCTGGTGGCGCAGTTTCTGCAGGACCAGGAAGACCTGACCGCCGAAGAGGTGATGACCATCGACTCGGGCAAGAAGGCCGAGCTGGGCGAGAAGGACTGGGCGCCGGTGCGCGAGCGCCTGTTCAGCGTGGACCGGCACGCCACGCCGCGCGTGATCGTCAGCGTGCTGATGCTGCGCGAAGGCTTTGACGTGAACAACATCTGCGTCATCGTGCCGCTGCGCTCTTCGCAGGCGCAAATCCTGCTGGAGCAGACGATTGGCCGTGGCCTGCGCCTGATGTGGCGCGACCCCGAGTACACCGACCTCAAGCGCGAGAACCGCGAGCGCATCAACGCCGGGCAGGAACCGGGCAGCCTGATCGACGTGCTGTCGATCGTGGAGCATCCGGCCTTCCAGAGCTT